>CABVAS010000044.1 GCA_902496375.1 uncultured Collinsella sp. | reverse complement strand
AACTCCATGTGGGCACCACGTTCTACGTGGAAATTCCGCTCGATATCGACAAGAACCCCCGGGTGCGGACGGATACGGTCGAGAAGGCGCTCGACTGCTCGCTTGCCAACATGAACGTGCTGCTCGCCGAAGACAACGAATTGAATGCCGAGATTGCCCAGGCGCTGCTAGAATCCGAGGGCGTCGTGGTCACCCGCGCCGTCAACGGCAACGAAGTCGTCGATCTGTACCTGTCTCATCCCGCCGGCAGCTTCGATGCGATCCTGATGGACATTATGATGCCGGACATGGACGGTTACGAGGCAACCCGCGCGATTCGTCTGAGCGAGAAGGTCGATGCAGCCGATATCCCCATCATCGCGCTCACCGCCAATGCCTTTGCCGAAGACGCCAAGGCGGCACACGACGCCGGCATGAACGCCCATCTGTCCAAACCGCTCGACTTTAACAAGCTCAAAAACATACTCGCCCGCATCAAGAAAAACGGATCCGTTTCGCTATAGTTTGTGCTCAACCACCACGCACGACCAGAAAGGAAGCCAACGATGTTTAGGCCCTTACGTCGAAAGAAACGCGCCATCACTGACGAGGAAGCGCGCGAACTGCTCGCTACCTGCAAGCGCGGCGTCTTTGCCGTCAACGGCGACGATGGCTACCCGTACGCCATTCCCGTCAACTACTTCTTTGACGCCGAGCACGACAAGATTTATTTCCATGGCGCCAAAGCCGGCCACAAGGTCGACGCACTCAAGCGCGATGACAAGGTCTGCTTTACCGTTTACGGCAACGAGTGGCACAAGGACGGTGACTGGGCTCCCTACGTTATGAGTACCGTGGTCTTTGGCCGCTGTCGCCTGGCGAACGACACTCCCGCGTTTATCGAAGACAAAGTCCGCCAGCTCGCCCTTAAGTACTACCCTTCCGCCGAGGAAGTCGAAGAGGAAATCGCCAAGGACATTAAGGGCGTCCAGCTCTACGAGATTACGATTGAGCATCTCTGCGGCAAGCAGATTCAGGAAAAGTAAGCCCCTCAGCAGGCCTCATCAATAACAATATGGCCTGGTTCCAACCCACCTTGGAACCAGGCCATATGCTTATAGAGCGTCGGCGGCTATGTGCGCAAGCGCCTCAATGAGCTCCTGCGAGCTCACGGGTTTACTCAGGTGCGCGTTCATGCCCGCCTCACGCGAAAGCCTGCGGTCGTCGGCAAAGGCGTTGGCGCTCACGGCGATAATCGGCGTGGTCGCGGCATCCTCGCGATCGAGTGCTCGAATCTGACGTGTGGCCTCAAGGCCATCGATGCCCGGCATCATGATGTCCATCAACACCACGTCGTACTCGTGCGGCACGCTCGCGGCAAACATCTCGACGGCAGACTCACCATCCCTAGCGTGTGTCACGACGGCACCGGCACGGCTGAGCGTAAACTGCGCGATCTCGGCATTCAGATCGTTATCCTCTACGAGCAAAACGCGCAAGCCCTGGAGTGCATCGCCGTCTCCCGCGTCCACGCGCACAGCCTGAGGAATCTCGGAGCGCTTGCATTTCTCGAACGGCAGGCGGATGGTAAACGTCGTCCCCTGCCCCAAGACGCTCGTAAAACTCATGGTTCCGCCCATAAGCTCGACCAACTGTTTTGCGATAGGCGCGCCCAGGCCAGTTCCCGATGAAGCGCCTTCCACCTGTTGCCCCTCACGGCAAAACGGCTCGTAGAGGCGCTGTTGGAACTCCTCGCTCATGCCAATACCGTTGTCGGCGATCGTGTATTCATAGACGGGGACGCCATCCGCTGGCTCCACCTCGCGGCACACCAGGCGAACATAGCCGCCCTGGCGGTTGTACTTGACGGCATTGCCGGCAATATTGAGCAACAAGCGCTTGAGGTGCGTCACGCTCACCCGCGCATAGGGATGATTAAGCGTCTGCTGGTCGCAGATAATTGTCACCAGACGCTCCTCGGCCTGGCGCTCCAGAATATCGCGCACCTCGTGGTTGAGGGTCACCAAGTTTGTGGGAACAAGCTCCAGATCGATTTGCCCGCTCTCCAGGCGACTCATATCCAGGGCCTCGTTGGCAAGGTCGAGCAGCAGTCCCGATGCCGTCCAGATCTTTGAGCGGCACTCAGTCTGCTTTTGCAGATCGTCCGCATTGGCATCGCCAACCTCGACCATGCCGCGAATGCCGTTGATGGGCGTGCGCAGATCGTGGCTCATGCGACGCAAAAACTCCGTCTTTGCCGAGTTGGCAGACGAGGCCTCACGCGCCGCCTTTGCCAGCTTGTCGCCATAGTCGCGCTCCTGCTGCAGCAAGTCCGTCAAACGTCGACGATCAGCGCGGCGACGCACCGTCACAACAACGGCTATAACACCGCCGTAGAGCACCAGCACGCCGGCGGCAACAGCCGCGGCGACCTCAAAGTAGCGCTGCGCCGAGGCATAGGTGTACACATAGAATTTGTGCGCTTTTCCAAATGTGCCCAAATACCACTCGCCGTCGGCGTTAACCAATCTGACCTTACCAGCCAGGCATCGATCCTTAATACCGTCGACAATAAAGACATCCGTCGCAGGCAGATCGAACACGCCCAATACGGTGGGTTCAACGGCATTGGTCGCAACGACCTTGCCGTCGCTTTCGATCACGATATTGCCGCTATCGATGGTTTCATAGCCATCAAGCAAGCTCTGCAGTTTGAGTGTATTGCTTGCAACCGCTTTCGCGCTCTGATGCCTTACCGCGATAACGATGCCCTCGCCATCCTGCCGAGTCACGCAGCCAATGTCTGCGACCGAATCATCCGCAAGCGTGATGCGGGCGGTATAGGACTTAAGCGGATGAGTTGCCACCTCCAGCACGGGTGATTCTTTGAGATACGTAGCGAGCGACCCGTAGTCCACATCGCCCGTCGAGGACTCGGACACCAAATTGCCCGATGCGTCCGTCACGATCAGCGCGCTCACGTTGAACTGGTCGGCGTATTGCTCCAGCATGGCGTTATCCACCGAACCGTCGCGCTCCATATCGCGGGCAGCCTCTCCGGCGATTTCCATAACGCGTATCAGGTTTTTGGTCGTATAGGCGCTGTTGAATGCATCGTAGGAAAGGCTCTGCGTCGCCACGTAATCGACAACGTCGGCAAAGCGCTGCTCGGCTTGGGCCGTCGTGTAATCGTAGCTCATCATGCCGGCAACAACCGAGAGCGCTATCCCCAGCAGAGCGACAAGGAGCCATGCCCCTGTCGAACGATTGTCCCGCTCCTGAGCGGCGTGGTCGGGCGCATCGATCATGACAGGCCCTCCATATTCAAAAATGGCGAAGGGTCATCGAAGTACTTTGACACCAGGCGTTCCATGGTGCCATCGGCAAGCATTTCTTGGTAGGCATGAGTGAGCTTGACGTCGATGCCACGCGTATCGTTGATATCGAAAGCGGTGCCCAAACCGACCTCTAGCAGCGGCTCATCCAAAATGCGATATGCCACACCATAGTCTTTTTCGTAGGTGAGGAACGAGGACTCATGCGCGGCGATAGCGTCGACCAGGCCCTCGACGAGCGCCGGGTTCAGGTATGAACCGTCCGAAAAGCTGTAGAGTTCCTTGATCTGCGGAACGTTTTCATTTATGCGATTGAGCAAAATGTCCTCGGGCTTGGTGGTGGACTGAACCGCCACGATCTTATCCTCAAGATCGGCAAGCGTGTAGATATCGCTCTGGGGATCGACCGCGACCACCTGGCGGCTCGCAAGGTACGGGCCGGCCCAACGATATTCGTTTTCGCGACCCGTCATACTAAAGCTGCCCATGACACAATCGAGTTCGCCGCTCGCCAGCAGCTCCTTCTTCTTTTCCCAGTCGATCAGCTGGTATTTTGGCTTGTAACCAATGCGAGTCAAAGCCTCGGTCAATATCTCGACATCCAGGCCAACGATATCGCCGTACTCGTCGGTATACACAAACGGTGGATAGAGGTCGCTGCCGACGTTGAGCGTCTTAAGGTTGTCGTCTTTGGCCTGCGAGGCATCCAGGCCTTCTAATGCAGACGTCGAGGCTCTGCCATTCGACCCGGAACAGCCGGCTATCGCTACGACAAAGGCGCACGCTACCGCAAGCGCAACAAACAACGAAATGGCAACCGAGCGACGGGACCTTTTCATCGAGCTCCATACGATCCTGTTTACAGACTGAAATGGTAAAAAATAATAGCAAACAAAACCACACGAGTGCCCAATGGCTACAGACGTTTTACCATGTGGGGCCTTCCAGCCGACTTGGCAGAAGGCCCCGCATGCAGTGCTCACTTACCGTGCATTAAAAACGTAGCGGTCCAGGCGGTCGCACGCTTCCTTTACGCGCGAAAGCGGCAGCGCCAGATTCACGCGAATGTGGCAGGGCCCGTGGAACGGGCGGCCGTCCTGATATCCCACGCCCACGCGCGCCCCCTCGTCGAGCAGCCACTGAATATCGCGGCCATGCTCGCGACACCACTCGGTGCAGTCCAGAAACACCATGTACGTGCCCTGCGGACGCGAATAGGACACGCCCTCAAAATGCCCGTCCACGTAATCGCAGAAGTACTCGATATTGCCGGCAAGCACCTGGTTGAGCTCGTCCACCCACTCGTAGCCCTGCGGCTGGTAGGCACCGATAAGCGCATGCATGGAGAGGACATTCATCTCGTTGTAGTGGGTCTTGTTGGACACGGCGCAGATGCGGTCACGCAGCGTCTCGTTGTAGACAATGTGGTAGCTGCCGACAAGGCCCGCCAGGTTAAACGTCTTGCTCGGCGCATAGAGGGCAACCGTGCGCATGCGGGCATCCTCGCTCACCGACTGCGTCGGGATGTGCTTGTGCCCCGGCAGGATGATATCGGACCAAATCTCGTCCGAAATCACCACGCAATCGTGCTGGCGATAGATGTCCATGGCGCGCTCGATTTCGTCGCGCTCCCATACGCGGCCGCAGGGATTGTGCGGCGAGCAGAACACCGCGGCATGGATGTGGTTTTGGGCGAGTTTGCACTCCATGTCCTCAAAGTCCATGCGCCACACGCCCTGATCGTCGAGCTTAAGCGGGCTATGGACAATACGATAGCCCGCGGCCTCAATGGACTTGGTAAAGCCGATGTAGGTGGGGCTGTGGGCCAGCACCGCATCGCCCGGCTGGACATACGCGCGCAGCGTCGACACGACACCGCCCAGCACGCCGTTTTCGTAACCGATATGTTCAGGGCGCAGGCCCTCGACGCCATTGCGGCGGCTCTGCCATTCGATGATGCGGTCGAAATACTCGGAGCGCGGGTTAAAGTAGCCAAACATGGGATGCTGAGCGCGCTGAATGATGTGCTCCTGGACCGTGGGCACCGTGGCAAAATTCATGTCGGCCACCCACATGGGAATGCGGTCGAAGCCCTCGTCGGGTGCGTTCGGAGCCATACCGGGGATCTCGCCCCAGGAGTCAACGGCGATGGAGTCCATGCCGTGGCGATCGATTAGCGAGCTAAAGTCGTATTTCATGCTGAGCTCCCGTGCAAAGTAGACTGTTTCGATAGGCGTTATTGTCCACCAGCGTGGGCGGTTTTGGCATGGGGTTTGGCGCTTAATATGACGGGTGCGGACGAATGACCGGTTAGTCTCGCGCGTCATTGACGGCAACTACGGTTAGCTGGGTTTCATCGACCGTAAACGATATGTCGAGCCCGGCGTAGGCCAAGTGGTAAACGCGGTTCGGCTCGTGCTTGCTGCCTGCGCGGCGCGGGTCTTGGCGCAGGACCTCGACCAGGCCGGGGAGCTTTGCGGGCGGGACCATATCTTGCAGCGCTCGCGGAAACTCAACATCGAGCTCTTGCCACGGAGCATCCTCAATCCAGCCGCCGGTCGCATCCGAGTGGCAATCCGCAAACGGGATGTAGGGCTTAATGTCGTAGATGGGCGTGCCGTCACGCAGGTCGGCCCCCAGCACATGGATGATGGGGCCATCGTCGGTGAACTCGACACGATCGAGCTTGACGCAGGTGAGACCGATGGGATTAGGGCGAAACGGGCTGCGCGTGGCAAAGACGCCCACACGCTCGGCTCCACCCAGGCGCGGCGGACGCACGGTCTTCGACCATTTTGCGTTGGTACCGGACCTGTCCTGCGTTTTGGCATCGGCGGCTATGTCCTTAGCCGTGCCGCCGGGCGTTCCGTTTTCGAAGCGCCACAGCAGCCACAGGTGAGAGAAGGAGTCCAGACCCTCAACCGCTGCATTGGAGGCAAATTCCGGCTCAAAAATGATGCGTCCCTGCAGATGAGGCGCCAGAAAGCTGTTGCGCGGAATGCCGAACTTCTGCGGCAGGTCGGTATGTATGTGTGCGATAGGTTCCATGCCGGTCATTGTACGGCATGGAGGCGTGGGGCGTTGCGCGCAATTCTTCGCCGCGGACTCCTGTCGTGCAACCAACGGTTGCTTGGAAGGGCGCCTGCCGCCGCGTATGCTTAAGCCATCAACCAGCAGAAAGGAGCCGCTATGGCCTTTGCAGAAAAGCTCATTGCCATCCGTCGCGCCCATCACCTTACCCAAGAGCAGCTCGCCGCCAAACTCTTTGTCACGCGCCAAGCCGTCAGCCGTTGGGAGCGCGACGAGGTCACCCCGGGCATCGACATGATGAAGCTCATCGCCGCCGTAACCGGAGAACCCCTGTCTCACCTGCTCGAAATGCCCGAGCGCTATTGCCAGAGCTGCGGCATGATACTCACGTCCGACGACTGCGGCACCGATGCCACGGGCGCCACGACCGACCATTACTGCAAGTGGTGCTACGACCACGGCAAGTACACCTACGACACCACCATGGAGGCAATGATCGAGGATTGTGCCCCGCGACTGGCACAAGACACCGACATGTCGCTCGACGAAGCCGTCTCGCTCATGGGCGCCGTCCTGCCGCAACTGGAGCGCTGGCGCACCGTGCAGGAAAACGAGGAGCGCTACGGTGCCGAGGCGCGGGCGCGCTATGGCGATGAGGCTATCGATGCGGCAAACGAGGCGCTGCTGGACATGGATCCTCAGACATGGAACGACATGAAGGAACTTGAACGCGCTGTTCTGGGCCAGCTTTCGATTGCCACGGGCATTGGCGACCCAGAGAGCAACGAGGTCCACAAACTTGTCGCAATGCACCGTCGATGGATTGCCCTTAACTGGGGACACGAGCCCCAAGACGAAGCATACCTGGGCCTCGCCCACGGCTATCTTGCCGATCAGCGCTTTGTTGACTACTACGACAAGCCCTGCGGCACCGGAGCCACGACGTTTCTGGTTCAGGCAATCGAGTCGTCGTTGACGCGCGCATAGACCGCGGCGGCTTTGGGTATTTCAATCAAAACCTCAACCGATTGGAGACCTATGGCTACTGATCACGAGCTCGCGCTCTACGTTATGACCGGCTGCCCGTATTGCATAAAAGTCAAGCGCTTTTTGGCCGATAACGGTGTGACCATTCCCGAGCGCAATATCACGACCGATACCGAAGCCGAGCAGACACTCATCGCCGTCGGCGGAAAACGCCAGGTTCCCTGCCTGTTCATCGACGGCAAACCACTCTACGAGTCGAGCGACATCATCGCGTGGACACAGGAGAACCTACTCTAACACTCGCGTTGCGACCGGCTCGCCCCAACCTATACGACCCAAACATGTACGCCAGCATCCAAAGTCGACCATTTCCGACATCTTTGGATGCTGGCGTACAGCTTTTGGGTAGCCATGGACGCTCTTAGCCGGCTAATTGTTTGAGGCGACCTTTGGATTATGGCTGTTTGACGCCTCTGGAAAGGTTTCCGAGAGGGCTGTGGTCAAAAAAGGGCAAATATGAGTACTGCTACCTGTTTAGTAGCAGCGATTTTGATCACTTCAGGAACCATTCAACGTTCCACTCGTCCGCAGACGACGTTATTTCTCCTCATATGTTCAATAAAAGTAGCTCCTAATGGGAACAAATCTCATCAGGAGC
Organism: uncultured Collinsella sp.; assembly: GCA_902496375.1. Classification (GTDB taxonomy): domain Bacteria; phylum Actinomycetota; class Coriobacteriia; order Coriobacteriales; family Coriobacteriaceae; genus Collinsella. The sequence continues at coordinate 1,545 of CABVAS010000044.1, read as the reverse complement.
TGCTATTTATAGCAAAATAAATGCAACCATAATGGCAACAGTACTCATATTTGCTTTTTTTGACCACGCCCCTCCAGAATAGTCGTTAGGGACGACTCTAAATGACAAAATCCGGCACTTGGACGTTCTTGTATGACTAGCCATTGAAGGACACCCAACGACTACTCCAATTCGTGACACACTGTGTCGCGAATTAAGCTGGTCCCACTATCGAAGACCGGTGAGAGCTCCTGCCCAGAATTTCGATAGCCTAATAAAACGCTCCCCTCCGGAAGTTCAACGAGCATCCAAATTCCAAGCTGAAAAGCAAAGGAGTATCGAAGCCGTCAATGCTCATTTCCTATCGAGCAGGCGGATCAAAACAAGCTAATTAGCCTGATAAACTGCTTGTATTTTTGTCTACAAAACTGTATACAAAAAAGGGGATCCGAGAACCAGCGCTCGACATTATGTCGATCGATAGGAGGCGCTATGAATGCTGAGCAGCTTGAAAAAATGATGGGATTTGCCCCCGGAGAGCTGGAGAAAGCCGCGGAGGCATACGAAAAAGATGAGTGGCCGAAGGGTCGCACCATCAAGCTGGGAAGGCCGTCGATCTCTGATGAGCCAAGCGTTGTTTTATCGGCACGTGTGGGTGAATCGGTCCTTGAAGCCTTTGACGCAAAAGCAAAGCGCCATGGGCAAACACGCACGGAGCGACTCAGAGAGCTCATCACGCTCGACGCAATGATTGCCTAGACTCCACTCCCCCGCCGACCCAAACATATACGCCAGCATCCAAAGTCGACATCTTTCGACATCTTTGGATGCTGGCGTACAGCTTTTTGCAACATAGTCGTAGGGGACGTTCTTAAATGACTAGTCGTTAAAGAACGTCCCCTACGACTAACTAGCCGTGGAAGCGGGCTGTGGGTGCGAGTGGCTGCTCGCGAAAGACGCGCTCGACGGCGGCACGGTATTCGTCGACCTTTTTGGTCTTACGTACGAGTTTGTGAACGGTAGCGGGGTCGGCGAAAGCGCACTTGGCGTAGAACCACCACTCCTTCATACGAAAAACCGCATTACCGCCAATCTCTTCTGCATAGGCCGCAAACAGCGTATCGTGGAAACGCTGCAGCTCAGCAGCCGTTGCAGCGGGGCCGCCCTTGACCATGCGAGCCAGCGCGGGGTTCGCAAGCAAGCCACGCCCCAGCATCACATGGCGTGTCCCGGGATAGGCCTCCATCAGTGCGTCCATATCCTCAAGATCGAAAATGTCGCCGTTATAGGCCACGGGGAACGGCGCGCGCTCCAGCGTCTCGCCATAAAACTCTTTGCGCGGCGAGCCCATATAGCGGTCCTTCTGTACGCGCGGATGCACGATCAGCTCTGCCAGCGGCATGTGGCAATACAGATCGAGCACGCGCTCGTATTCGTCGTCGCTCTCCAGCCCCAGCCTGGTCTTTACCGATACCGGCAACGGCGACCGCTCGCACACATCGCTTAAGAACGCCTCGAGCTCGTCGAGATTGCGCAAGAAACCCGAGCCCTTGCCCTTAGCGACAA
>CABVAS010000043.1 GCA_902496375.1 uncultured Collinsella sp. | reverse complement strand
GATAAGGTTGCCCCAGCTGTTGGCCAGGTCGGCGTTGTAGACCTGCTCCATGCGATCGAAGCTGATGGCACCGTCGGTGCCGGGGACGACGTCGGTCATGAAGTAGTAGCGATAGCCCTCGACGCCCAGCATGTCGATAACGTCCTGCGGAGCGATGGCGTTGCCGCGGCTCTTGGACATCTTCTCGGCCTTGCCAGTCTCGGCATTGCGCACGGTCAGGAAGCCGTGGGCAAAGACGTGCTCGGGCAGGGCCTCGCCAATGGCCATGAGCATGGCGGGCCAAATGACGCAGTGGAAGCGGATGATGTCCTTACCCACGATGTGGAACTGCGCGGGCCAGCGATAGGCCAGCTCGGCACGCGCCTCATCGGTGTCGACACCGTAGCCGACGGCCGTCATATAGTTGAGCAGCGCATCGAACCACACGTAGGTCACGTGACCCTCGTCAAACGGGACCTGGATGCCCCAGTCAAAGCTCGTACGGCTCACGGAAAGGTCGTTAAGGCCGCCCTCGACAAAGCTGCGAACCTCATTCATACGGAACGCAGGCTCGACAAAGTCGGGGTGCTCGTCATAGAGCTTGAGCAGCTTGTCCTGGAAGGCGGAAAGCTTAAAGAAGTAGGACTCCTCCTGCACGCGCTCAAGCGGACGGTGGCAGTCGGGGCACAGGTGCTGGCCGACGCTGCCGTACTCCTCGTCGCCCTTCTGGACCTGCGTATCGGTGAAGTAGGTCTCGTCGGGCACACAGTACCAGCCATCGTAGCTGCCCTTATACAGGTAGCCGGACTCCTTCATGCGCTCCCACAGGTACTGCACGGCATGGTGCTGGCGCGGCTCGGTGGTGCGGATGAAGTCGTCGTTGGAGATCTCGAGCTTGCTCCAAAGCTCCTTGAAGTGCGGAGCCTGGCTGTCGGTCCACTCCTGCGGCGTCATGTTGTGCTTGGCTGCGGCCTCGGCGACCTTCTCGCCGTGCTCGTCCATGCCGGTCAGGAACTTGACGTTATAGCCGGCGGAGCGACGATAACGGGCCTGAACGTCGGCGATGATGGTGGAATAAGCCGTGCCCAGGTGCGGATCGGCGTTGACGTAGTAGATGGGCGTCGTGATAAAGAACGAAGGCTTGCTTTGATCCATGGGGTTTGTCCTCCAGAAAAACGTTGCATACAGGGGATGATTCTAGCGCAAGGGCTGGATATCCTCCATCTATTGCATATCGAGCACCATGGCATAGACATCGCGCTTGCGGCGCGAATACTTCTGAGACAGGCGCTTGGCCACCGCAGAGGCGGGCTCCCCCTCCTCGAGCGCGGCGCGGATATCCTCGCGCAGGGCCTCGTCGGGATCCGCTGCCGCGGCGCCAACCGGCACGATACCGGCCTCCTCATCCTCGCTCGGCGGTGCGATGACCAGCGCAATCTCGCCCTTTACCTCGCCGCGAGCACGCAGCTCCTCGGCAAGCTGGGCAGCGGGCCCGCGCAAGACCTCCTCGTGCAGCTTGGTGAGTTCGCGGCAGACGGCAACCTCACGCTGGGGAAAGACCTCCGCCACGGCCTCGAGCGTCGCCACGATGCGATGTGGAGACTCGTAGAAGATGAGTGCGCCGGGAACCACGGCAAGGCGCTGCAAACGACGCACGCGGTCGCCGTGCTTTCGGCCCAAAAAGCCCTCAAAGAAAAAATGCTCACAGGGAATGCCGGACGAAACGAGCGCCGTGACGCAAGCGGAGGGCCCGGGAACAACTTCGACGGGCACATCGGCCTCACGCGCCGCCTCAACTAGCGCCTGGCCGGGATCGGACACGCTCGGCATGCCGGCGTCCGAGGCAAAGGCGAGGGTCTCCCCCGCCAGCAGACGGTCGACCAGGCCGGCGGCGCGGCTGGCGATCACATTCTCATCGCAACGGACAAGCGGCTTGGAAATGCCCAGATGCATCAGCAGCTTTGACGTCACACGCGTGTCTTCGCAGCAAATGACATCGGCGGCGGCAAACGCCTCGCCAACGCGCGGGGACAGGTCGCCCAGGTTGCCGATGGGCGTGCCGACCACATAGAGTTTGCCCGTATGGGCGCTGTTTTGCGTCATATCAACCTATTCAATCATGCCACGCTCGAGCGTACCGAGCGCCGCGCGGGCGTCCCATGCTGCAATGCGCTTCTCGGTCTTCCACGTTTGGAAGAACCAACCGGCAGCCGGTGCAAACGAAGCCAGTTGGTTGGCGATAAACACGCGCTCGTAGGCATTGCGGCCCTCGGGCGTAACCGACGAGTTGGCAAAGATCGCCGCGCCCGACCATTCGCCCACCAGCACGGGGAACCCAGTCGAAATCGCTTCTTTGAGCTCGCGCTTGTTACGCGAAATCGCCGTCGTCAGCCCGCGGGGGCTCGTGATGTCGAGCGCATGCTCGTCGCGGTAATGGTACAGGTGAAGGTCCATGTAGACGTTCTTGTACTTGGCGCCGCGCATAAAATGCTTCCACTCGCTGGGATGCCCCGACGACGAGAAGACGACGATCTTATCCTCGGGCATATACGAACGGACGAGCTCGTAGGCATCGCGATAGAAATTGCGCAGGTAGTGAGCCGGAATGCCACCCGTCATGGTGAAGAGGCTCTTGCGGACACTCATCTGCGGCGTATCCAGCAGCTCAATACCCAGCAGGCTCTCGGCCTCGCCGTAGCGATCGGCCAAGCGCTCGAGCACGTCGAGCGCGACATGACGACCGTTGGTGGACGAATGCCACTCGGCAACAGCCTCTGGCGTGGCGGGCGAATCATTGGAATCGCCCTGGCCACCGGGCACAGTTGCTAGATCAAGCAGCACGCGGATGTCGTACTTGGCAGCCCACTCAATCGCACGGTCAATGTAGTCGACAACCGAGATGTAGGACGCATCGGACTCCTGCGAGCCAAAGGCATACCAGGGCACCGGCAGACGCACGGCATTGAGACCGATCTGCGCCATGCGACGGAAATCGTCCTCGCTCACAAACGTCTCGTAATGACGGCGCATGCGCTCGTTATAGGCGGCGGTGCCCATGGCCTCCTGCAGCTCGGCCGCGTTGGATGCACCGGTCGCCGCGTATAGCGACGGGGTCACCCAAGGCTCGGGAATAAACCAGCCAGAGAGATTAACGCCGAGTATCCTCTCCATCACTGCCCCCTTTTGAATCATACGGGCTAAGCCCGCATCGCTCTTGCATGACATATCTATCGATTTGAGTATACCCGCGCATGCAGACAGGCGACCGAACGGTCTACAAAGTGGCGCAAAAGTGGGAGGAATGTCTGGGACAGGTGGGCACGAGCTGGTGCGCCGAGATGTGCGCGCACGTCGGAAGTAAGCGCCGGAAAGCGCATCCCGTTCTGAACGCGGGATCTGGGACGCAGTTTCCGCCAAAGACCGCAAAAGGAAAGCACATCCCATTCTGACGCCGGATTCCGGGTCGCGCTTTCCCAAGCGGCCTCAAAGCGGAAAACGCATCCCACTCTGAAGCCAAATTCCGGGACGCAGTTTCCGCAGAACCCTACATAAAAGAAAAGGACCCCTTTGCAGAGGTCCTAGTCAATTCAAGGTGGCGGGGAAGGGAATCGCGTCCGCGCGCTGCGCGGACGGACCGCTGCGGCGCTTACGCGCCTTGCGAGCTGCGCTGGCAAACGCTTACGCGTTTACTCAGCTCCGCGCCCTCACGGGGTTCGATTCCATGTGGGGGCTGTATAAAAGAAAAGGACCCCTTTGCAGAGGTCCTAGTCAATTCAAGGTGGCGGGGAAGGGAATCGAACCCCTGACACGAGGATTTTCAGTCCTCTGCTCTACCAACTGAGCTACCCAGCCATTTGAGGTGTGCCTTGTTTCAAGGCTTGATTAGTATAACCAAGGACGCGTTCCGGTCAACCGAGAATTTTAAAAAAGTTTTTGAGCACAGCCTCGGTTCTATAAATCGGCACGTCAGAGGCATCAGCCGGCAGCAAGAAGTTTTTCGCTCAGAGCCGCACGGGCAAACTCACTTGGCGTCATCCCCTCGGCAGCCGCCCGTCGACGAATGGCCTCCTTCATTCCCAGAGGAATCTTGACCGACAGCGTTGCCGTCCCCTCACCTGAGAGCGGGGGCCGTCCATGCACGATCCCACCAACGGTGTGTTCGCCATCCGGAAACTCTCCGCGCTCGTACGACTCGCACCACGCGTCAATCATTTCATCCGTTACAACCTGACCATTAGCGGCCGTATACGTCTTGCCCATCATCGACCCCTCTGCCGAGCTCGCTCGATCTCTTGCCAGAATTTCTTCTGAACCGGAGACAGGGTATGAATAATGAGCCATCCACGAATTAGTTCGACCGCAACAAGTTCCACACTTCGACCATCTGGAAGCCATCCAATGGCAAGCCATCTCGGCGGCTCGTCCTCCGACTCGCGGCGAATGCACTCAGTAACCGCGAACCAGGCACCTAGTACCTGCTTTTCCGTCAAGTGTTTTTTGGCGTTCGGATGGATCTCAACATCCATGCACCTTCTCCTCCATCTTACCCAATTTCGTATGACGAAAGTCCGCTGTCGCCAATCTCTTACGCCGGCACTTGTTGGAGGGCGGGAGGTGTAGCGAGGATTGAAGGGCGTTCCAATACCGCCCAGGCGCCGGGGCAGGAGCACATACACCAGGGACGTACGTTTTCGTAGCGCGCGAGGATATTGCCGTCGCGATTGATGAAGGCGATGTCGATGGGATAGGCCATAAAACACGTATGGACCGAAGAGCAGCGTGGAAACGCCATGACGAGCGGCAGGCCGTTGGCGGCAACCGGACGCCGTCCCAGCATGCCGCGCAGGCGCACGACAAACGACTCCGCCACCACAAACTCGGCCGGCGTCCAACCCAGCCTGTTGAGTGCCCGCGCGTAGGCGATGTAGGACGAGACCGCGGTCACATGACCACCCCCGGACGCCATGGATCGACCGTCACCGCGCGCTCGTGCGACAACGTTGTCGGCGCCCCCAGCAAAACGCCAGCGATGCTGAGAGAAGTCGGCCACGGCTCATAGTGCATGGTGCAGGTGTAGGTCCTAAACGTACCGGATAGGGAGAGCAGGCCACCATCCAATGCCTTCGCGCCTTGCTCGCTCGACACTTCGATCTGCAAGTCATAGCCTTCCATGGCATTCAGAATTTGAGTCTGAACCGTCGCCGAGGCATCGGCAGAGCTTTCGTCGCCCTCCCCCTCCGACGCCACGGCGTGCGCCAACACGATGTCGGGCACCACGCGGTCGAAGCGCGCGACAGCGCTGGCAAAGATCATGACGTTGTACACGACGAGTGCCAGCACCAGCAAAACGGGCGTAACCACTGCCATCTCAACCGTCGCTTGGGCGCGCTCCTCGCGCAGACGCATGCGGATACTCATTACGACCCACCGCCCAGAGCGCCAACCAGCGTGGCGACATCGACGGTGAGCGGGATGGAGCCGCCGCCGGGCAGAGGAATCTCCGCAAGTGTGAACACCGTACCGCTAATGGTGCGTTCGACTTGATATTCCAACGCCTCGCAAAGCGCCTTGGGATCGGTCACGCCCAACGGAATACTTCGCAGTTTGTCTTGCGCTTGAGAGAGACCCGCAATGTCAGACCCCGGGCTCTTAATGACATTTGCGGAATCGGTCAGCACCGGCTTTCGCAGGCGCAAGTCGCACGGCTCCAGGCCCAACGCCGCCACGGACGCCGAAACGGTATCGCCGAGCCACGATGCGATGGAACCCAACGCGCCGCTGCCCCCTCCTAGGCCCTTAATCATCTCGTCCATAAGTTCGTCGGCCGAACCTTGGATATCACCGTATCCTACGAGCAGCCGTCCCCAAACATCCATGACGCCATCGAGTACGCCGGCAACGCCGCCCGAGCGTTCCTTCAATGTCGAGAAAAATCGCGAAAGCACGTTGTTTTGCGCCGCCGCCTCATCGGGCGCCAGCACCGCGGCAGAGATAGCACCGCGATCGCCAAGCCTGACTGCCGTGTTAAACGAAGAGTTGAGCTCATCGGGGCTCGAGATGGCACCCGAAACCGCAAGGGCAACCACGCCGTTGCGACCGGGCGGGGCGATACGCGGGCGCTCGCCGGAAAGCTCCTTGATGGCCTGGTCAAACGCATTGCCCGCACGGTCGGCCTCATCCTCGGTCTGACGCTCGAGCTCGAGCTCTTTGTTGCGGCATTCGACGTAGTCTTCCAGGGCCTCTTTGAACTTATCGAAGTGGTACTCAAAGCCGTTTTCGATAGAAGTCGAAGGCGCTGCAACGGCACCGAGCGACGAAACGCCAAAATGGCATCTGTTGCATCTGTCCTGTCCGTCATAATCAGCAACCGAGGCTAACCCGCCTGGCGACCCCTTCTTATAGTTGGGGCAACTCGTTCCGTAATGCAGATACGTCTTGCCATCGATGGCGCTGGTTGGCCACGCCGCATCGGTATAGAGTTCCGTCGCTCGCACCTCGTCAGCGTTGCGCGGCAACAGCGGGATATGGGAAGTAACTTCATCTCCGTCCTCGGTTACATATGCACGATTGACCTCTGTACTCGCATAGGTGTAAAACGCCTTGCGCGCCGCCGACTCCGCCTTCATCTCGACGCTCGATCCCTGAGGTTTTTCATTCGCCAAGCGCTGCCGGTAATAGATTTTCGCGCGATCGAGCGCTATTTGCGGCTCCCATGTGATGCTCGACTTTTCATGACGGTTCTGACTGTCAGATAGTTCTGCTAGTTTTTTCGCACGCTCCCACATACACGAGTACTTGCCAATCGAACTCTCGTCCGACCCGCCACAATCCGCCAGCCAAGCGCGCTCTTTAGCCTTCGCCGTGTCCTCAGAAGCCTTCCGCAACTCCTCGACCGCACGCTCTAAATCATCTGATGTGTCTTTAATGGTATCGGTCGAGATCTCTGACCCTTTGAGCGCAGCGAAGTCCGACTCGGATGTCCTGGGCACGGCAAGCGCCGTACCGGTATAGGCCACACTATCGGTATCCTGCGCCGATACCGCCTGCGTGGCACGCGCGGCAATCAGATACGGCAGAGCCGTCTCGATTTTCTGCAAGCCTTCCGATGCGCTTTTGGCAAACTTATTGCGCGTTTTAATGATCTCAATCCCGGTGTCGACCATATTGCCGGCAACTGGTTCGGCACCTGGGATGAGAATGGCAACCAGGCCCGTCCCGATTGTGGCAAACCCCGCTAGCCCCAGACTCAAGATGCTCGCATCAACCACCGTGGCAGCCGTGTGATAGGACGACACCACGTTGGCACCCGCCAACGCGCCGCTATCGGCCGCCACCTGGGTATCCCCGGCACGCGACATGCTCCATATCGCCGCGGTCGACGAAAACAACAACGTGAGCACCACTAGGATGACCACGGCAGAAGAAAGCGTGGTGTAGGCACCGTCTTCGATAAACAGGTCGATACCGGCGCGGCCCATAAAGCCGCCTCGCTTGCGATGGCAGCTCGGACGGCGCGTCAAAACGCGTCTAGACCAGAAACGCTTAATCCCATGCAGCAATCCACGAATCATAATCTCCCTCCAGCCATTCGGGACGTGATTGATACGAGACATCGACCTTGAGCTCAACGTAGCCGCCCTCGGCGGTACCACCCATAACCTGCGCAAACGCACCGATCACAGGCAACGGCTTGACCTCGCCGGAAACGGACACGGACGAGACGCCGCCCGCATCGGCCCGGCTAAGCTCGACATCCCACGACAACGGCCCGCCGGCATGAAAGATCGAAACGTTGGGCACTGCGGCAAGCCGGCGGAGGGTGAACTCCTTAAGATCGTCGTCCTCCGCCGTCGTCGTGGTCATGAGCCGCGCGGTCTCGGCGGCGGCAGACTCCATGACCGCGCGCGTATAAAGCAGGCACACCGGTTGCAGTGCGAGAAGGATGAGCGTCAGAAACGTCGGCAGCAAAAAAGCGGCCTCGACCGTAGACTGCGCCCGGTCCTCGCGCGCGATATCAATACAACGCGATGTCCTTAGCGCCCGTAGCGGCGTCGATAACCGACGTCGAGGCAACGCCATGGGATGCCGCCCGCTCAACCAGCGCCGCCAAGCGTCCATCGGTGCCAGCACGCCAAAGTCCCACAATCGCCAGCACGATCGATAACAGCGCCACCGTGACGATGGCGTATTCGACCGTCGCCTGGGCAGATTCCTCACGCAGAATGCCATGCATTTCACGATCCCTTCTTTGAGCTTATTGTTTGCGGGACCAGACGCACGGCGCGCAGACGACACGAAGCATCGCCAGCATCCGCGGCAACCGTCACCATATCGACCCAGCCGCGCCCATCGCGCACGATGGCGCCCCATACGTTGCCCTTAATATCGAGATAGCCGCTCAGGGCGAGCTGGGCCGTTGGCACCTCGCGGTAGGCGCGTAACATATCCGCCGCTGCCTCGGTCATCGGTCGGTCCTCGGACCATGCAAGCCGGACCGCAATCGCGTTGTCCTCAGACGAATCCGTCGCAGTGCCAGACCGCTTGTCGAGCGTCCGCAGAAAGGTTTGCGCCGTGACAGCGACATCCGAATCGTCCACATCTCGCATCTCATCTTTTTGAGACGCCACCGCCGAATCTGAGCCCGAATCGAAGGCGGCCCCAGGACGCTGCTGCCGCGCGGCGTTAAGCCCCCAAAGCACCGCCGCTATCGCCACGGTCAGGCATGCAAACACCAGCAACACCCCGATGGGGCGCTCGCCCTCTACAGGCTGTTGATGCCCTCGCTGATAGCGTTCCATAGATCTTGGACCTTGCCTTTAAATGCAACGATGGCAATAATCGCGATCACCACAAGCACACCCACCAAAATGGCGTACTCGGTGGTACCCTGCGCGCTCTCCTCCTGCAACAGCTCCTTGGCATGCTGGCGAGCGAGAATCGCCCGGCAAAAAGCCCAGTTCCAAGCCTTGTCAGCAACTTCGACCATCGTGTTCATGTATTCCTCCCTACATCATCCCGCCTGCTCCCAGCAGCGGGCCCAATATGGACAGAAGCAACGCCGGCAAGATGAGCGTGCCGGTGGGAATCAGCAGCTTGACGGGCGCACGCTCAATCTCGCGCTCGACCGCGGCGCGATGAGCCGCACGGATTTCGCGACTTTGAGCGGCCAACGTCTCGGCAAGTGGGGCACCCAGGGCGAGCGCCTGCCCCACCGTGATGGCAAAGGTCTCGAGCGCTCGCACGTCCAGGTCGCGCGCGGCGGCCAACAACTCGTCCTCACGCGTGCCCACGCCCACCCGCCACGCCATGCAGGCCCGCTCAAGGCGAAGAGCCAGCACTGACCGGCGGTTGGCGCAGAAAATCTCAAGCGCCGCATCAAACGAAAGACCGGCCGAAAGGCCCAAGCGCACAACATCGATCATCTCGGACACTTCGCCGAGCGACACTCGCGCCGGGCCGCCCGCTCCAACCGCGCCCTTCACTCGCGCGGTCAGGGCATCGACCACCGAGCGACCCGCGGCAGCGACCAGCACCGCCTCGCGCTTGCAGGCCCCTGCGATCTTGCGCGCATCCGCCCGATCCAAACCCGTCGCGACAAATACACTCAGGGCACACAGGCAAGCCACAACTGCAACCAGGGCGCTCATAGCTCCACCCGCATAATGCGCCGGATAACCACCAGGGCAACGACGTTGAGGGCTAGACCCAGCACCACAGCGCCCGCACCGGCAGGCGTCGCAAGACCGCGACGAAAATCTGCCGAAAGCAGCGCCAACACCGCGCACATG
>CABVAS010000042.1 GCA_902496375.1 uncultured Collinsella sp. | reverse complement strand
CCGCGCCTACCAGACAATCGGCGTCGGCGTTTCCTCGCTGCTGTACTACTGCGGGCCCATCATCGTCATGGCCCTCTCGCCGTTTATCTTTGGCGAAAAATTGACCGGCGGCAAAATCGCCGGGTTTATCGCCGTCGCGTGCGGCGCTTTTCTCATCGCAGCGCAAGGTTTAGGCGGCAATATACCCATTGCGGGTATCGCCTGCGGCATCGCCTCGGCCTTCTGCTATGCATTGATGGTCATCGCCAGCAAGGGTGCGCCGCACATCGAAGGTCTCGAGAACTCCGCGCTCCAGGTGAGCGCCGCCTTTGTGACCGCGCTGGTCCTCACGCTCATCACGCAGGGCGCTCCCTCGTTCCTGTCCGCCGGCGTCGCCGCATGCATCGATTGGCGCGCCGTCATCATGCTCGGCGTCGTCAACACCGGCATCGGTTGCCTGCTCTACTTTAGTGCCGTCGCCAAGCTGCCCGTTCAGACCGTCGCGGTCGTCGGCTACCTCGAGCCGCTTTCGGCCGTCGTGTTCTCGGCCGTCCTTTTGGGCGAAGCCATAACACCGGTCCGCCTGATGGGTGCCGCGCTTATCATCGGCGGCGCGATTTTTTGCGAACTCGCCGGCAAACGCGCAAACGCCAAGGCTGGCATCGCCCAGACAGCACGTGCTTAAAAGCCCCTGCTTTGAAATGCTACCTACGTACATAAATAATCCCCAGCTGGGGATTATTGTCTAAAATAACCTGATGTGCCAAACTGCTCTTGTATGTATAAAGACGGCATAAAGATTATCTGTCCTAGACAGATAACCGGATGTCTAAGGGAGTCCACGTGGCACACAACAAACTGGAGGCAAGCCCCCAAGACCAGCGTGGTCAAGGCGGGCACGGAGCCATCCCCCTCTCCGCTGGCATGCTGCTTGTAACGCTCGGCGTCGTCTATGGCGACATCGGCACGAGCCCCATGTACACCATGAAATCAATCGTCGCCAACAACGGCGGCATCGGTACCGTCAGCGAGGACATGATCCTGGGCGCGCTTTCGCTCGTCATCTGGACCATGACACTCGTGACCACGGTCAAGTACGTGGTAATCGCCATGAAGGCCGACAACCACAACGAAGGCGGCATCTTCGCCCTGTTTAGCCTGGTGCGAAAAGTGGCACCATGGCTGATCCTACCTGCCATGATCGGCGGCGCGGCGCTGCTCGCCGACGGCATCCTCACCCCCGCGGTCACGGTCACCACAGCCATTGAGGGCCTGCGTACCATCGAGTGGGGCCACGCACTATTGGGTGACGGTCAGACCAATGTGATCATCATCACCATCATCATTATCTGCGGCCTATTTGCCATGCAGCGCGCCGGTACCTCGTCGATCGGTAAGCTGTTCGGCCCGCTCATGACGTTGTGGTTCCTGTTCCTGGCAGGCGCCGGCCTGTTCAACATGCTCGGCAACCTGTCCATCCTGCGCGCGCTCAACCCCATCCGCGGCATCATGTTCCTGTTCTCGCCCATCAACCACTCGGGCATCATGGTGCTCGGCTTTGTCTTCCTGTCGACGACCGGCGCCGAGGCCCTCTACTCGGACATGGGCCACGTTGGCAAGGCCAACATCTATGCATCCTGGCCGTTTGTTAAGGCGGCCCTTATCCTCAACTATCTGGGTCAGGGAGCTTGGCTGCTCGCCAATAACTCCAACCCCCAGATGCTCGCGATGGATATCGTCAACCCGTTTTATATGATGCTTCCCGAGCCCCTGCGCCCCTTTGCCATCGTGCTTTCGGCCGTAGCGGCCATCATCGCCTCACAGGCGCTCATCACCGGCTCGTTCTCGCTGGTATCCGAGGCCACGCGCCTCAACCTTATGCCGCATCTGCGCATCCACTACCCCAGCGACACCAAGGGCCAGCTCTATATTCCGCTCGTCAACAACATCATGTGGGTCGGCTGCATCTTCATCGTGCTGCTGTTCCAAAACTCCGAGCGCATGGAGAGCGCCTACGGCCTCGCCATTACCGTGACCATGCTCATGACCACCACGCTGCTGACGAGCTATATCGCTGGCATTCTCAAGCATAAGCTGGGTGCCTGCGTCTTCGCCCTGCTCTTCGGTGCCATTGAGCTGTGCTTCTTCGCCTCGTGCCTCACCATGTTCTTTGACGGCGGCTACGTCATGATCTTCCTGGCCGCACTGCTGTTTGGCCTTATGTACGTGTGGCGCCGTGGCACCGCCATCGAGCGCACGCAGACGATTCTGTTGCCCGTCTCCAAGTACATCGATCAGCTCAACCGCCTGCGCAACGACGAGACCTATCCCGTGCTCGCCGACAACCTGGTGTTCCTCACCAACAGCCCCGATCCGCTCACGCTCGACCGCGACGTGCTCTATTCCATCCTGGATAAGCATCCCAAGCGCGCCAAGGCATATTGGTTCATTAACGTGCACGTTACCGACGAACCCTATACGCACGAGTATTCCGTCGAGACCTTTGGCACGGACTTCCTCTTCCGCGTGCGCCTGGACCTGGGCTTTAAGGTCAACCAGCGCGTTAATGCCTACCTGCGCCAGATCGTTGGCGACCTGATGGCATCGGGTGAGCTGCCACCGCAACATCACACCTACTCCATCTACGAGACGCGCGGCAACGTGGGTGACTTCCGCTTTTGTATGCTGCGCAAGATGCTTGCCCCCGAAACGGACATCAACCGCAATGACCACCGCGTGATGGCCATCAAGTACGCCGTCCGCCGCGCCTGCGGAAGCCCGGCACGCTGGTACGGTCTTGAGAACTCGGCCATCATCATCGAGTACGTGCCGCTGTTTGCCCGCATGCGCCCGGCCGTTAAGCTCGTACGCACCCAGGTGCCGCTCGAGGTTCAGATCGAAGAGGCCGAGGAAATGGAAGTCGATATCTTCTCGGACGACCTGGTCAATGGCAACGAAGCCGGTAGGAACATGAACGTCGACCCCACCGAGTTGCTCGAGAGCGTCGCCGATACGCCCGAACAGCAACTGCTCGACGGCCTCGAGAGCGAACAACTCAACGACGCCAACTTCTAGCGACGTCACAAATCAACGAAAGCGGCCCTGCACCTCACGGGAGATGCAGGGCCGTTTTGCATTGCGGTAAAGCTATCGGCTACGAACGGCGCGGCTCGGGAACCACGAGCCTATCGGGGCTCGCGCCCTCGGCATCCATCAGGCTCACGTAGCGAATCGACGGATCCCCATACATCGCGTAGTAATAATTGCCCGTGCGCGCGCTAAAGCATCCGGTGTAGATAGTCTTCTCGAACTTGCCATCGCCCATCCTGGACGCTCCCTCGATCATCACCACGCCCTCGAGCGAGCGGAACATGCGAACGACGTTTTCGGTCTCGCTCTCCTTTTGCGGGTAATTGGCATTGAGGTACGCCGCCTTTACAAAACGGCTCGGCGAATAGCAATCGCCCGGAATGCCGCGCATGCCGGCACCGGCTCCATAGGGCTTGAGCTCGGCGCCACGCCATGTCGCCGTCTGCGGAAAATCGCTTGTGGCGGTGATATAGGTGCGCAGGTTTTCCATGTGCCACGGGAAGGTCGGCTGGTTGGCAAGGGTGTCGACCGGATCGTCGTATACATGCAGGCCGTCAGCCATCATCTCGACCACGATGCTGCGCTGGCTGTCGCCGATAATCCAATGGAGCAGCGACACGCCCAGCCCCTCTCCGGCAGATTTGGCGACAATCACCGTGTCGCGCAGCGCGGCCTCGACCTCATCGACCGTCGAGAACGTCGCTGCCACCCACAGGGGGAACTCATAGGCCGCGATATTGGTCTTGCCGTCGACAGGGTCCTCGGCATACTCGGCATAACCCGGGAAATTGAGACCCGCCACGGCGAGGCCCGCATCGTTGCCGCAATCGAAGAACATAGGGTAGTTCCTGTAATCGATGCACATACCAATCACCGCGTGCGCCGCTGTCGCGTCGTCGATAAACGAATACGGAATGTGAAACCCGCGCGGCATCACGCGAACCTGTTGGCCGTAGTCAAAGCTCCAGTCGAGATTGCGGCCCAGATACATGTGGCCAGAATTATCGGTAAATCGAATACTCGTACACATAGCGCCTCCTAGCTTTACGTTCTTGCTAATTTCATTGTCTCCAAACAAAAAGGCGCTAAACACAAAAGCCCGGACATGACAACAATGTCACGCCCGGACTATTCAAGCAGGATAAACTCAACCAAGTTAACCCCGCAGGTCGTCTAAGGGGTCAAAGTGCCGCAGATTGCCACGAAAGAGGAGCAAAGCGTACTTAAGGTACGCGAGCGACGATTGAGCGGCAAGGTGCGGTGCTTTGACCCCTTAGACCAACTTTCCTAGACAGTGATCGATCATATGCTGGATCATCTGTGCCTCAAAGCCGACGAAGTCCTGCTTGCGCTCGCGCATCTTGCCGTCGACGATCACGTCATAAGCGACCTTGCACTTGATATAGCGCGTGGACTTGGTGACCTCGTCGTGCGTCAGGCAGCTCTCCTCCATCTTGCTGGCGCCCAGGCCAAACACCAGACGGGGGTTGTAGAGCACGTGGGGCTCGCCGGCATCGTCCAGGTAGACGCAGACCTTCTTGGTAACGCCAATCTGGTTAGCGGCAAGGCAGCCGGCATCGTCGAGCGACTTGATGGTATCGATCAGGTCCTGAGCAACCGACTCGTCCTCGACGGTCGCAACCTCGCAACGCTGGGACAGGATAGCCTCGTCGTGGCAAAGCTCTTTAATCATACGTTCCTCCATAGGGGTCGTTGTAACCGCTTAAGTATACGGTACCCACACATTTTCATGCGAAAAATACCGTCCGTCTGCTACAAAGCGCCGAACATCAACATGCGAGGAACAACAGCGTCGTAAAGGGGCTATAGTGGGTGAGTTCGTGTCAATCGGCCTAAACTCGGGGCCGAACAAGGAAAGGGTATGCATGGACGAACTATTTCACGTCAGCGAGCGCAAGTCCACAATCGGGACCGAACTCCGCGCTGGACTGACAACGTTTCTGGCGATGGCCTACATCATCGCCGTCAACCCCGCGGTGCTCTCGGGCGCTGGCATCGATGCGGGAGCGCTCGCCTGCGCCACCTGTCTGGGCGCCGGCATCATGACCATCTGCATGGGCATCTTCGCCAACCGCCCGCTCGCCTGCGCGTCGGGCTTAGGCGTCAACGCGATGATCGCTGGAATCACCACCACCGTCTGCGGCGGTGACTGGCACGTGGCCATGAGCGTCATCTTCCTTGAGGGCGTCGTCATCTTGCTGCTCGTGCTTTGTGGCCTGCGCGAGGCCATCATGGACGCCATCCCGGTTGTCCTGCGTCACGCCATCTCGGTGGGTCTGGGCCTGTTCATCGCCATGATTGGCCTGTGCGATGCCGGCATTATCACCGCTGGCGCCGGTACACTCGTCGGTCTGGGCGACATCACCTCCCCCACCTTCATCGTCGGCATCATCTCCATCCTGGTGACAGTCGCCCTCGCCTGCCGCAACGTCCCCGGCTCGCTGCTCATCGGCATCGTCGTCGCCGTCATCGCCGGTATCCCCCTAGGTGTGACCCAGGCTCCGACCGGTATCATCGCCCCGCTCGACTTCTCGAGCATCGGTGGCCCCATCGCCGACGCCGGCGGCGTGCCCGCCATCGTCAAGGTCCTTACCGACCCCGCGCTCCTCGTCATCTCGTTCTCGCTGCTCATGAGTGACTTCTTCGACACCATGGGCACCGCGATGGCCGTGGCCAAGCAGGGCGAGTTCCTCACCGACGACGGCAACGTCGAGAATATCAAGGAGATCCTGATCGTCGACTCCGCCGCCGCCGCTGTGGGCGGTTTCATGGGCGTCTCCTCCATCACCACCTTCGTCGAGTCCACCTCTGGCGCTGCCGACGGTGGCCGCACGGGCCTCACCTCCGTCACCACCGGCGTGCTGTTCATTCTCGCCGCGTTCTTCTCCCCCATCGTCACCATCGTTTCCAGCGCCGCCACCTGCGGTGCCCTGGTCTACGTCGGCTACCTCATGATGAGCGAGGCCTCCGAGATCGACTGGTCCGACGTGTCGCAGGGTTTCCCGGCGTTCATGATTGTCGCCGGCGTGCCCTTCACCTACTCCATCTCTGCCGGCATTGGTCTGGGCTTTATCGCCTACGTGATCGTCGCGCTCTTTAAGGGCGAGGCCTCCAAGATCAAGCCGCTCATGTGGATCGCAGCCCTTGCCTTCCTCGTCTACTTCTTCGTGGCGTAACGGCATAGTCTGCTAAAGCAAAACAACAAGGCGCGGAATCGCATCGAGCGGCTCCGCGCCTTTCTTTTAGCGTCTGCCCCCGTGCCAGCGTGCGACAATTGAGGCTGTCAATATCACAACACCGAGAGAAGCCTGCCTTGGAAGCGCATCATAAGCAGATAACCGTTTATTCAGAGTGTGCGGAAGGCGCGCCCGTCATCTACCTCCCCGTGGTTATGGGCGACGGTAGTGAAGTCTACAAGCGCTGCCGAGAGCTCGACTGCCCGCCATTCACCCTTGTCGCCATCGGAGGACTCGATTGGAATCGCGAGCTGAGCCCCTGGGAATGTGAGGGAACTATACGAGATGCCGAGCCCTTTGGTGGACAGGCTGCTGGTTTTCTTGACGAGTTGTTGAAGCAGATGATCCCAGAGGCCGAATCATCACTTCCCTGCCCGCCCACCTGGCGCGGCATTGCCGGCTACTCGTTGGCGGGTCTTTTTTCACTGTGGGCACTTTGGCAAACAGATGTCTTTGAGCGCGCGGCAAGTGCATCGGGGTCGCTGTGGTTCCCCGGCTTTATCGACTACGCGCGCGAGCGCACGATGGCAGCCACGCCCGACGCCGCCTATCTGTCGCTCGGTAAAAAGGAAACCAAGACGCCTAACCGCATGATGCGGCACGTACTCGACGATACGCGCGCGATGGAAGAGCTGTTTATCGAGCGCGACATCCCAACAACGCTGGAGCTCAACCCCGGCAATCATTTTGCCCAAACTGACCTGCGCATGGCGCGCGGCATCCACTGGATACTGACGCATTAAAAATGGCGTCCACGCGTACATACGCATGGACGCCATTTTTAATTTGGCTGAACGCAGCTACTATTCGACAGTCTCCTCGAGTTCAGATACGGTGGGCGTCGAGAACTGGGACATGGAAGTCCTTTCATGATGGAAGGGCGATCAGGCATATCGGATAACCTGCCCGAACGATACGATCCGAACCATTGTACGTGATACACCATGTCTCGCGCGCGCCGTCACCTGCAAGCGGTAACGTTACTTCCAAACGCGCTCAGCAATGCGCTTGACCAGCGCGATCTTTGCCCACTGTTCGTCCTCGGTCAGCTTGTTGCCAATCTCGCAGCTGGCAAAGCCGCACTGGGGCGACAGGTACAGGTTCTCGAGCGGCACATACTTTGCGGCCTCGTGGATACGTTCGACGATAACGTCCTCGTCCTCAAGCTCAGCCGCCTTGGTGGTCACCAGGCCCAGCACGACCTTCTTGCCGGGAGCAACATACTTGAGCGGCTCAAAGCCACCGGCGCGCGGCGTATCGAACTCAAGGTAGAACGCGTCGACATCCTCGTGCGCAAACAGGTACGGTGCAATGGGATCGTAACCACCCTCGAAGGCATACGTGGAGTGATAGTTGCCGCGGCACACATGCGTGTTGATAACCAGATCGTCGGGCTTGCCCGCGATGGCGGCGTTGTTGAGCGCCACGCCCAGCTCGCTTACCTTTTGCAGGTCAACCGGACTCATGCCGGTCTTGGACACAAAGTCGGTATCGCAATAGATGCCCCAGGTGCAGTCATCAAATTGGATGTTGCGGCAGCCTGCTGCGTACAGGTCGGCGATCACCGTGCGATAAGCGGCCGCAATGGCGTCGGCAAGTTCCTCATCGGTCTTGTAGACGGCGCGCAGACTCTCCTGCTGTCCATCGCAGCGGTCGAGCGTAACCTCCGAGAACGTCTGGATCGGCGCCGGAATGGTTTGACGCGCGACCTGGCCCTCCCCCTCGAGCGCCTTGACAAACTTAAAATGCTCGACGAACGGGTGGTTCTCGCCGCTAATGGGACCGGTAACCACGGCGGTGTCGGCCGTCGTCTCCTCGTCATGGAACATATAACCCGTGCGTGAGGTGCGGCGCTCAATGCCGTTAAGGCCCCACATAAAATCGAGGTGCCAGTAGCTGCGGCGGAACTCGCCATCGGTAATCACCTGCAGGCCGGCGGCCTTCTGCTTGCCCACCAAATCGCGAATGGCATCGTCCTCGACGACCTTAAGGCCGGAAGCGTCGAGTTTACCCGCGACATAGGCGGCACGGGCGTCCTTTACAGCCTGCGGACGAAGAAAGCTGCCGACGATATCGGCGCGAAACGGCGCGTTCGGTTGAATCGAGGTACTCATAGATATCTCCCTTTGCATTGGTTGCTTTACTGGGACAGAGTATGAGCGCTCATATGACCATCGTAAAATATACGTTTATAACAGTTTGATATAGATGCTTCCTATATCAGTCTGGACTGTCATAAAGAGACTTGAACCGCGCGGAGCACAGCAGCCTAGATATGCTGACGAATCGCGTCGATATAGGCCCGACCGTAGCGCGTGAGCGTCGTGTTCTTGCGCGTGATGATGCCAATCTCCATGTACTCGTCCACGTCAAGCGGAATCGAGATAATGCCGGGGCCGTTGAGCTCGTGGCTGATCACGCCCGAGCATACCGTGTAGCCGTTGAGGCCCATGGCCAAATTGAACAACGTCGCACGGTCGCGCACGCGGATATTTTTGCGACGCTCGAACGTCGAGGTCAGCTCCTCGGAATAGTAAAACGAGTTGTAGCTGCCCTGCTCGTAGGACAGGAACGGGTAGTCTTCCAGATCCTCGAGCGTCACGCTGGAGCGGTCCGCCAGCGGATGGTCGGCGCAGACGAAGACATGCGGCGTGGCGCAGAAGAGCCCTTCGAACA
Organism: uncultured Collinsella sp.; assembly: GCA_902496375.1. Classification (GTDB taxonomy): domain Bacteria; phylum Actinomycetota; class Coriobacteriia; order Coriobacteriales; family Coriobacteriaceae; genus Collinsella. The sequence goes on along the minus strand of CABVAS010000042.1, from coordinate 891 downwards.
CGAGCTCGTTGGCCACCAGCATGCGCTCGATGACCTCGCGGTTGTGCTCGGACAGATACAGGATGCCCAGCTCGCTTTTCATATGCGCGACATCCTCGATAATCTCGTGAGTCTGCTCCTCGCGCAGGGTGAAGTCGTAACGCGCGGCATCGAACTCGCGGATCACGTCGACAAACGCATTAACGGCAAAGGAATAATGCTGGCAGCTCACACTAAAGTGCGGCACCTGCTCGAACGTGCCTTTGTACTTGCCCTCGAGCAGGTCGGCCTGGTCGAGTACCTGGCGCGCATAGCCCAAGAAGGTCTCGCCCTCCTCGGACACAATGACGCCCTTGTTGGTGCGCTCAAAGATGTGCACACCCATCTCGTTTTCGAGATCGCGGATCGACGCGGTAATCGAAGGCTGCGACACAAAGAGCCGGCGCGAGGCCTCGGTGATGCTACCGCATTCGGCAACCTTAACAACATATCTGAGCTGCTGAAGCTTCATAGCCTTCTCCCTAGACGTTCGTGACGCCAAAACCTGCCGCGTCCATTTGACGCATAAACGACGGCATCTCCCCCGTCGCGGCGCAGGCGGCAATCTGATGCAGAGCCCCGGCAACCGCATCATCTGCCGCAGCGCCAATATGCCAGCGTGCGGCAGCCGTGACGGCCTCGTTGGCATTGGCGACTGCAACGGAGTTAGGAACGGCATCGATCATGGGCAAATCGTTATCAGAATCGCCGAATACGGCCACCTCGTCGGGCGTCAGGCCCAAAGCGCGCGCCAGCTCCAGCGCAGCGCAGCCCTTGTCCCAACCAGCCGGAAGGATGTCGAACAGGCGCACTCGGTTGTTGGGAAACACAAGCGAGAGTTCCGGCACCTCAGCGGCAACGCGCTCACGTAGC
>CABVAS010000041.1 GCA_902496375.1 uncultured Collinsella sp. | reverse complement strand
CTTGAGGGTGTTGATCTCGCCGTTGTGGATGATAAAGCGGTTGGGGTGCGCGCGCTCCCAGCTGGGCGTAGTATTGGTGGAGTAGCGCGAATGGACGAGCGCCACGGCCGTCTTGACGGCGGCGTCGTTGAGGTCGATGAAGAAGCGGCGCATCTGCGTGGCGACCAGCATGCCCTTGTACACGATAGTACGCGAGCTCATGGAGCACACATAGAAGATCTTGTCGCGCAGGGCAAACTCGGCGTCGGCCTTCTTCTCGATGGTGCGGCGGCACACATACAGACGGCGCTCGAAGGCGTCGCCCGCCGGCGTGTCGTCGGGGCGACCCAGAAAGGCCTGCAGGATGTTAGGCATGCAGGCGCGGGCCGTCTCGCCCAGGTCGTGCGGGTCGACCGGCACCTCGCGCCAAAAGAGCAGCGGCACGCCGGCCTCGGCGCAACCCTCCTCAAACACGCGGCGGGCATCCTCTACGCCCTTGTCGTCCTGCGGGAAGAACAGCATGGCCACGCCATAGTCGCCCTCTGCCGGCAGAATCTGGCCGCACTTTTGAGCCTCTTTACGGAAAAAGTGATGCGGAACCTGGAACAGGATGCCAGCGCCGTCGCCGGTGTTCTTCTCGAGTCCCGTGCCACCGCGGTGCTCCAAGTTGACCAGAATGGACAGCGCATCGTCCAAAATCTGGTGATGGCGCTCACCGTTGATATCGGCAAGCGCGCCGATGCCACATGCATCGTGGTCGAATTCGGGGCGATAAAGGCCCTGCTGCTGAGCGGAATCTGCCTGCATCGCGATCCTCCCCTAGATATTAGACAATCAGTTGAATAGGCATACTAGGGGCATCACCGGCCCGTTGTGTTTCCCGCCCGTTTCGAAACAATTGCGTAACGCACGCCCCATGAGTGGACACCGCCGACCTCAAGGGCGACAACATAGGCCCCAAGTTCGGCCTGCAAACTCACCTCTTCAAACATCTCAATCTGTAACAGGAAGACCCAATTTCGACGACTAACTGTTACAGATTGAGATGTTTTCGAGAGACGGTTCCGAATGTCTCAATCTGTAACATGAAGGGCCGGTTTTTGCAGCTAACTGTTACAGATCGAGATATTCCATAGGACCATTTCTTCTTGTCTTGATCTGTAACACCTAGACCCAATTTCCATCCCTAGTTGTTACAGATCAAGACATTTCGGCAACTCCCTTTCACCATCCTATTCAAATACAATAATTTTGTTAGTCATGGTTAACTTTTGAGCCTAAAACGGGTATCCTTTGCGGCGTCAAACAAACAGCACGCAGGAGCTCACCATGCTCAACCATCTCAAACAACACTTTGGCTCCCGACGCACCGGTGGTCACGGAGGCCTAGACATTGCGCGGCACATCGGCCCCGGGCTGCTCGTGACCGTCGGCTTTATTGACCCGGGCAACTGGGCCTCCAATATGGCCGCGGGCTCGCAGTTTGGCTACGCGCTGCTGTGGATCGTCACACTGTCCACGATTATGCTCATTGTGCTGCAGCACAACGCGGCGCACTTGGGCATCGCCACGGGCGCCTGCCTTGCCGAGGCCACGACCCGCTTTCTCCCCCGCTTCGTTGGGCGCACGGTGCTCGCCAGTGCCTACCTCGCGACCATCGCCACCGCCATGGCCGAGATCCTGGGCGGCGCGATTGCGCTCCAGATGCTCTTTGGACTGCCCGTGCGTGCCGGCTGCGTCATCGTGGCAGCAGTATCGATGGCGATGCTCATGACGAGCTCCTACAAGCGTGCCGAGCGCTGGATTATCGCCTTCGTAGGCGTGGTAGGACTCTCGTTTTTGGCCGAGCTTGCACTAGTCAAGGTCGACTGGCCGCAAGCCGCCGCAAGCTGGATCACGCCCAGTATGCCCACTGGCTCTGCCGCGATTATCGTGAGTGTCCTGGGTGCGGTCGTTATGCCCCACAACCTCTTTCTACACTCCGAGGTCATCCAATCCATGCATTTCGAAGGCCAAGGCGAGCAGGTTATCGAAGAGCGTCTGCGCTATGAGCTCTTCGACACGCTCTTTTCGATGGGCGTGGGCTGGGCAATCAACTCGGCCATGGTCATCCTGGCCGCAACGACCTTCTTTGCGCACGGCATTGTCGTAGACGACCTCGCCGTCGCAGCGGACACGCTCTCCCCCATTCTGGGCCCAGCAAGCTCGACAATCTTTGCGGTGGCGCTGCTGTTTGCGGGCCTCTCGAGTAGTGTGACGGCAGGCATGGCGGCAGGCACCATCACCGCGGGCATGTTCGACGAGGAATACGACATCCACGACCGGCACTCATCGATTGGAGTGGCGGTCTGTTTCGTCGGCGCAGTGGCGGCGTGCCTGATCGTCCCGAATCCTTTTGAGGGTCTCATCTGGAGTCAGGCGCTGTTGTCGCTTCAGTTGCCGATTACGGTCTTTGTGCTCATACGACTCACCAGTTCGCCCCGCGTCATGGGCAAATACGCCAACTCGCGCCCGCTCAACACGCTGCTCGTAGGAATCGGTGCCATCGTGACGATTCTCGACATCGTGCTGCTAACGGGGATGTAATTGGGATGGCGTGACTGTCCAGATATAACGTCTCAATCTGTAACACGTAAGGCCGTTTTAAACCGTCAGATAAATCAAAAGGGTCCCGGCCGGAATATCCGGCCGGGGCCCTTGGACAGAGCTCTGTATAGCTAATCGCCGTGTGTCTACGAGTTACTCCTCGACGAGCTCAAACTCATCGGGGCCGACGCCGCAGACCGGGCATACGTAATCCTCGGGCAGCTCGGGCGTGTCGACCTCAACCTCGTAACCGCAAACGGTGCACACGAACTTATACGTCTTCTTCTCCTCAGCCATGATGTTCTCCTCTCGAACGCGACTGGTGATGTACTTCACTTATTAGTATAGATTCTCAATAATATAATGCAAGTATTTTTAGAACATTTCTAGCCTTGATACGACGAAGCCTTGGGCGGCGTCTTGCCCTTCAAGACCTTGTGATAGTAGTCATAGGTCAGCGGGGCCTCGCCGCTCAAGCGCTCGGCGTCCTCCACCTCGCCGATAAAGAGCAGGTGCGTGCCCACATCCACGGTATCAATCAGACGGCAGCTGAACAGCGCCGCCGCGTGCTCGGGCACATAGGGCATGCCCAGAGTGGTCTCGTGGGTCTCGTACTTGGCAAACTTGTCGTAATCGCTGCTGGTGCGGAAGCCAAAGTTGCCAATGTAGAGCATATCGGCCGTCTGATCGATCACGGTCAGCGCAAAGGCCTTAGCCGATACGATTACGCCGGACGTGACATTTTCCTTGTTCACGGCAATCGAGATGCGCGGCGGGGCGGATGTCACCTGCACTGCTGTGTTGATAACGCAGCCGGCACGCAGCCCGTCCGCCGCGGCGCTCACCACGTACAGGCCACTCGGCATCGTAAAGAACGCAGTTTTGTCCATAACGATCACTCCCCTAACCCAGGATTGAACCTCATGGATGTATGTACCCACAAAAAAGGCGACGCCCATAACGGACGCCGCCTTTGAGACATATGTGTCAGAACAGTAAGAAAGATGAGACGCCCGCAGTTGCGGTGAAATAGGGACTGAATAGTCCCTCAATCAGGCAAAACAGTCCGTATTCCACCGCAACTTATGAAGGGTGGTCAGCGATTGCGCTCTTTGAGGGCGCGGTCGATCTCGCGTTGGACATCACGCTTGGCCATGTCCTCGCGCTTGTCATAGAGCTTCTTGCCGCGACCCAGACCCAGCAGCAGCTTTACGCGGCCGTCGGTATTAAAGTAGAGCTCCAACGGAACCAGCGCATAACCACGGTTGCGAAGTTTGCCGTCAAGAAAGTCGATCTCCTTGCGGTGCAGCAGCAGACGACGCCGACGGTCGGGATCGCGATTCCACACGCCACCATGGCTATAAGGGTGGATATGCAGGCCGACGAGCCAGCACTCCCCGCCGCGGATCAGCGCGAAGGTATCGGTAATCTGGCAGGCGCGCTCGCGAATCGACTTGACCTCGGTGCCACTCAGTTCGATACCGCATTCGAACGTCTCATCGATAAAGTACTCGTGATGTGCCGAGCGATTCTTGGAAATGAGCTTGCGCTCGCGCTTACTGGGCATCGCCGGCCTCCTTGGCGCCATCGGCGTTTGAGCCCGCAGCCTCGCGCTTTGCCTTGCGCTCGGCATTGAGCTCAGCATCGCTCTCGCGCACCAGTCTGATAATCGCCGCGCAGGCTTCCTCGCCCACCAAGTCGCGAGCACGCACCGTCAGGCGCGTCGCCTCCTGCTTGTCGCCGTCGCTTGCAGCATCGGTCGCGCACATAATCAGGCAGATGGCAATCTCGGCCGAAGGCGAGGTCGGCACACCTTGCAGGGCCAGTTCACCCATCACGTGGTCGTCGCTCTCATCGGCGGCATCCGGATAGGTGGTATGGATCTTGTTGAGCAGGCGCGTCGTATGCGCGTCGTTGGGCGCCAGGCGCAGCGCCAGACGCGCGCAGCCCACGGCAGCCGAAACGTTCTCGGTCTCGGGCTCCAAGAAGTACTGACCTAGATTGGCGTAAGCGCGGGCGGCGCACTTGCCATCGCTTGCACGCTCCAGCACCGAGAACGAGAGCGATGCCCATTCCTGCTTGTCCTCGAGAGCGCGGAACAGCTCGGCCAAATCCAAGCGATAGTTGCAGTTCATGGGGTCCCAACGCACAGCCTGCATCAGGGCATTACGAGCGCTCACATAATCCTGCTGGCGAATGTAGGCAAACGCCATATCAGAGTACAGGCGGTCAAACGGCACCTCGACCTGCACGAGCTCGCGCGGATCCTTCTCCACGCGGCGATAGGCCAAGCGCTCAAACTTGCTATCGAAGCTAAAGTATTGGCGCTTCTCCTCCGTCCTGCACTCGGCGTCGATATACTCCTCGGCGAGCTCCACCAGGCGCTCCAGCAGCGGCGTCGCCGTAGCCAGGTCGCCCTGCGCCAGATAGTTCTCGGCATACGTGATGTCTTGCAAGCTGATGGGCAGATCCATGGCTACTCCTCGATCTGAGCGAAACACGGCAGGCGCCGTATATACGGTCAATACACAAAACCCGGGTCTCTTACGAGGCCCGGGCGTTCAATTTTGGTAGCCCGTACCAGATTCGAACTGGTGATCTCCGCCTTGAGAGGGCGGCGTCCTAAACCGCTAGACGAACGGGCCATATGTAGCAAATGCAATGGCTGGGATGGAGGGAGTCGAACCCCCATTGACGGAACCAGAATCCGCTGTCCTGCCATTAGACGACATCCCAATGACTGCATCGCTGCGCTCGGCTGTGCCTTTGCGCAAGAAAGAAATATACGGGAAGTCCCGCCGTGACGCAAGCCCCAATTTTGACTTTTTTGAAATTCAGTCAAATTGGCCTAATTTAGTCCAACCCGTGAAGGACCTGTGAAGCCGACCGCTGTACACGAAGGACAAAACGCCGCGAGCGGTAGCCGTCAACCGTTGGCAGATTCTACCGCGAAAACGATAGCACCAGGCAACACAATCGAGGTATCAATGATCGCGTAGATATCGAGGCGCCATGGACGAAGAGCTTGATTACCTATGGGAGACCCTGGGCCTCGAGATCACTGCTGACCTTTGGCCCGAACGGGACAAAATTCACCCCACGTTACGCCCCGCCATTACTGTGGTGCAGGCAAAATACCGCCGTGCATCCTTTTTGATCATGCGGATGTCATGGCACGCGGGACTCCCCGACCTTAAGCGAATCCAGGCAAGCCTCGTCGAGTTGTCCGGCATGCCAACCGTCATATCCGAGGCGCACCTGGAGCAGCGCCAGCGCGAGCGACTGCAACAGCAGCGGATTCCCTTTATCTGCCCTGGCGTTCAGGCATATCTGCCCTTTATGGACGAGGAGTACTGGAGCGGCAAGCCCAACAAACACGTAAAGGTCTACGATCCGCACGAATGGGCACAGCTGGCGGACTGACTGGGGCAGGCCCGCCGGCGGAAAGTGCGTCCCAGATTTCAAGCTCAAACTGGTCCCCACTTTCCCGTCGAGCCCTCAACCGGAAACCGTGTCCCACAATCGAAGCTCAGAATGGGACGTGCTTTCCGCAACCGGCCACTTTGGGAAAGCGCATCCCATTCTGGAAGCGAATTCCGGGTCGCACTTTCCGCAGCCGCTACAGCAACGCCTCGGCCCAAGCCGCTTCCCTAAAGCCGGGAATCGCAAAGTCGTCGCCCACCAGCAGCGGACGCTTGACCAGCATGCCGTCGGTCGCCAGCAGCTCGTAGCACTCCCGATCCGTCATGCCCGCATCCAGACGCGCCTTCAGGCCCAGCTCTCGATATTTCATGCCCGATGAATTAAAGAAGCGCCGCACCGGCAGCCCCGAACGAGCAATCCAGGTCGCAAGCTCATCAGCCGTGGGATTGTCCAAAACGATATCGCGATCGATATACTCTACCCCATGTTCGTCCAGCCATGCCTTGGCCTTCTTACAGGTCGAGCACTTGGGATATTCAACAAACAGTACAGTCATGGGAATCCTCCGAATATAGATCGGCCAACGCAGGCACACGCCACACGAGGCGCCTTCGTATGATGGGCCAATTGTAGCCCGCGGGTCACACGTTAAACGAACCGTACCCCGAATCCGCGCTTGATAAACGGCAGCAGTTCCATTGCCTCGGGCGTGATATGGCCCGCAACGTTCATGCGCTCGTCACCGGGAAGATCGACCCGCGCAATCTCAAGCTCGCCTTCGTAGCGCCCATATCCGCTATTGCTCACAGCGATCGACCCCGCCTTTCGCGGCAGGCCGGCTCCGGCATCCGTCGGCACGGAATCCGGCTTAAGCTTCGTACGTGACTCCTGAGACCTAAAGATGAGGACACTCGAGTCGGGCCGGTCGTGATGAATCTGCCCGCGCACATAGGCATAACCGGGCTCAAGCTCGCATTGCAGGTCCACGTATCCGGCGGAAACTTGAGCAAACTGCGCCCAGCCCGCATCGGAAAGATCGGGGTCGCCGACCAACACAATGTCGCAATCGGCGCCATGTGCAAGCTCAAGCATATTGAGAGCAACCTTTGACGCGCGACCGCGCTGCGCCTCGACCGTCGGCAGTCCCTCGAATACCGGCCCGCGAACGTTAGCATCACCCGGCACAAAAGCCATGATTTCGAATCCAAGCGCCGCAAGACGAAGATTCGTCCGAGCAACATCTTCAAGAGCTAAACCGGTATAAGGCTTGGGGTAAAAATTGTGGCAGGCGGCAAAACGAGTCACATCGGCGCCGGCTTCACGCCACGATGCGATTTCATCAGAACTCACCGTCGATGCATTGACCACAATGCGAAATACACCGGACAGCTCCGCGACCCGCTGGGCGCTAAAGCCATAGTCCAAACGAAGGTATTCCAACCCCAGATCGCGCAGGTCCTCGATACGCTCAAGCCCGAGCAAATCGCACGTACGCGGCCCCACATCGGCAATGAGCGCAATGCCGCGGGCGGAAAGCAGCGACAGCACATGACGGACCTTATCGGCATACGCCGCTCCCCCATCCTCGGGAATATGCAGCGAGGTGAACGCATAGCGCGCACCCGCCGCGGCACCACGCTCAATCGTCCGCTCAATATCCTGCAGAGGGCTGGAAAGATAAATCGAAATACCCGTTTTCACGCTTCAACGCTCCTTTAAAAAAGGCCGGCGGAGCAGTTAGCCCCGCCGGCACAACCATAGCATCAAGAAATCTGCCGCGCACCGCGAGCCCCGAGCAACACGGCTCGCGATATCAAACTACTCGCCAAAGAACTCGTTGATCTTCTGCTCGTCGACGCCAAAGAACCACGTCAGGACAAAGCCGGCGGCATAGGCAAGCAGCATAGCGGCAACGTAGCCGAGCTGCTGGCCAGGAACAACGATCAGTAGGCCAAACAGACCGGAAACGCCCTGAGAAACCGTGCCGATGTGAAGCAGCGCCGCGAGCGCGCCGCCAAATCCGGCACCCAGGCAGGCCGTCACAAACGGACGAACGAGCGGCAGCGTAACAGCATACATCAGAGGCTCGCCCACACCCAGGATTCCAACGGGAATGGACTCTGCGACGTACTTCTTGAGCTTGGCGTTCTTGGTCTTAAAGTACAGCGCCAAACCGGCACCGACCTGGCCGCCGCCAGCCATCATAAGGATGGGAAGCAGGTAATTGATACCCTTGGTAGCGCCGTCGGGATCGTTGAGCATAGCGTGGATCGGCGTGAGCGCCTGATGCAGGCCGACGGACACCAGCGGCAAGAAGCCTGCCGACAGGATATAGCCGCCCAGGACGCCCAGTTTCTCGAAGATAAAGGTCAAAACGCTAAAGATGGCAGTCGTCAGCCATGCGCCAACCGGCTGGATGACGAGCATCAGAGCAAAGGCGCCGATGATGAGCACCAGCAGCGGGGACAAGAACGTGTCGAGTGCGTTGGGCATAACCTTGCGAATCTGACGCTCCATCCAGGCAAAAAATGCACCAGCGATGAGAGCCGCGATCATGCCACCCGCCGCGGGGTTGTACTGCGCATTGGTGAGCGGCAGCAGAATGGCAGTGGCAGGATCAGCCGCGCCAGGCGCAAGCAGGGGCATGGCACTGTTGGCGATACACATCATGCCGGCGATGCCGCCCAGCGCAGCGGAGCCACCAAACTCACGTGCCGCGTTATAGCCCACCAAGATGGGCAGATAGGCAAACAGGGCCCAGCCCATGGAACGAATGCCCTGGTACCACCACTCGCCTGCAAGCGCGCCTGCCGTCGAGACGTTAATGACGTTGCAGATACCGTTGATGAGGCCAGCCGCAATGATGCCGGGAAGCAGGGCGACGAAGACATTGGAAATCTTCTTGAGGAAGGCCTGAACCGGCTTGGACTCGTACTTGGCTTTCTGCGCGGCCTTGTTTGTGGCCGCAGCGTCAACCACGCTCTCGTCGGCAACGCCTTTCGCAAGGCCGGTGAGCTTGGAGAACTCCTCGAGCACCTTATTCACCTTGCCCGGACCCAGCACGATCTGCATCGTGTCGTCCTCGACCAGGCCCATCACGCCGTCGAGCGCCTTAATACCCTCCGTGTCGACGTTGCCCGTGTCTTTGACGGTCACGCGCAGGCGCGTCATGCACGCCGCGTTTGCGAGCACGTTGTCTTTACCGCCCAAAAGGTCCAGCAGCTTTTGAGCCAGCTCTTTGTTCGTCATAACTCCTCCTTGTATTGGGTATCTCGTCTAGATGTCATATCAGCTCACGCCGTGCACCTATTGGACATCGGCATTGCTCTTCTCATGGCCACTCACCGCAGTACGGACATGGCCGTGCGCCCGTTCAAGAGCTACCGCAGCCTGCTCGGCATCGCAGTCCAACAGCACCGAGACAATAGCGGTTTTTACGTGGCCGCCGGCATCCGCAAGCGCCTGAACAGCGCGCTCGCGCGTGCAGCCGGTCGCCTCCATCACGATGTTCTGGCCGCGCACCACCAACTTCTCGTTCGTCTGCTGCACATCGACCATCAGGTTTTGGTATACCTTGCCGATCTTGACCATGGCACCGGTCGAAATCATGTTGAGAATGAGCTTTTGAACCGTTCCCGCCTTGAGCCTCGTTGAGCCGGTCAGCACCTCGGGACCGGGCACGGGCTCAATGGCAAGATCTGCGCTCTCCCCGATCTTCGACCCTTGGTTGCAGGCAATTGCAATGGTCTTGCACCCAGTTGCCTTGGCGTACGCAAGGCCGCCCACCACATAAGGAGTACGGCCGCTTGCCGCCAGGCCAACGACAAGATCCTTGTCCGAGAGTCCACGCTCCCGCAGGTCGCTCGCGCCAAGCTCCTCGCTGTCTTCGGCACCTTCGACAGCCTTGATAAACGCCGTCTCGCCTCCGGCAATGAGCCCGACAATCAGATCGGGTGACACGCCAAACGTGGGCGGACACTCCGAAGCGTCGAGTACGCCCAGACGACCGCTGGTGCCTGCGCCCATGTAAAAGACGCGCCCGAATCTATAGATC
>CABVAS010000040.1 GCA_902496375.1 uncultured Collinsella sp. | reverse complement strand
AGTCCCTTGCGGCGTAGTTTTTATTTAAGCCGTCCAAGTTTTGGGGTGCAGTTCAGAAAGCCGTCGGGCGCGTTTTTGATGTATCGATTTTTAGCCGAGGCAAGTCCAGTTGACGGGGGTCGAGCCGTGTTGCTCGAGCAGTTCATTGGCAGCGGAGAAGGGGCGCGATCCCATAAAGGCGGGGAGTTCTGCCGTGGCACGGTTGGCCGAAAGCGGCGAGGGGTGCGTGGATGCCAGGCAGAACTTGCCGGTTGCCTTGCCCGCGCCAGTTGCGGCGAGCTTGCCTTCAACCATCTGCTGGGCAAAGCGACCCCATGCCAAAAAGATTACCGGCTGGGGCAGCTGGCAGCAGCGTTCGATAACGTAGTCGGTGAGCGTGCTCCAGCCCAGCTTGGCGTGCGAGTTCGCGGCATGCTCGCGCACGGTGAGCGTAGTGTTGAGGAGCAGGACGCCCTGTTGTGCCCATGGGGTTAGGTCTCCCGTGGCGGGAATGGGGCAGCCCAGATCGGCTTTGAGCTCCTTATAGATGTTGCGCAGGCTTGGCGGCAGCTTGGTTTGCGTTGCGGGGACCGAGAACGACAGCCCCATGGCCTGGTTGGGTCCGTGATAAGGGTCCTGACCCAAGATGACAACTTTGACCTGGTCGGCCGGCGTGTAGGCGAGGGCATTGAGGATGTCGTCTTGTGCTGGGTAGATAGTCTGCTCGGCACGCAAAAGGGCGATGCGCTCGAGCAGCTGGTTCGTAGTGTCACGTACCGGCTGCGGCGCATCGCCCAACCAAGTTGCTATGTTGCGGTCGCGAGTTGCGGTGTCCATGGGGCTCCTTTATGGCAGATGCTCTGTTGGCATCTATTGTAAAGGCGCACCGGTTGCCTTTATGCCGCGGCTGTATAAGGAGTGGGGTCTACGAGACGCGCTCGGGCGCTCCTGCCATGCGAGCCTGTCCATGCGCGCGAAGGCGCGGGAGCTGCACGGTTGCTGCCATGACGCCGGTGAGGATGAGAGCGGCACCAAAGAAGGCGATGGGGCTCAGGACCTCGCCGACCAGGAAGAACGAGAAGACGGCGGAGCAGACTGGCTCGAGCGAGAAGGCGAAGCCGGTGGTCTCGGCAGGCACGTGGGGCTGCACGAGCGTCTGGGTGATAAAGCCGTAGGCAGAGCAGATGAGTGCGAGCGCAACGACGACCACGATCTCGCTGGGCGTACTGGGAAGCGTGAAGCCGCCAAAGGTGAATGCGGCGATGCCCGAGAACAAGCCGCCAAAGCCCAGCTGCCAAACGCCCAGAGCAAGCGGATTGACTTCTTCGACAAACCGCTTGGCGACAATGATGTGCCCGGCGTAGACAAAGGCGGAGAACAACATGATGAGCGCGCCCGGGTTCAGGCTGGTGAAGTCGGCGCCCGAGAGCAGCAACATACCGCAGGTGACGATGGCGGTGCCGACGAGCACTTTGCGTTCGGGTGCGCGGCGCAGCAGGGCGGCGTTGGCAAACGGCACGATCACGACCGTCAGGCTCTGCAAAAAGCCGGCAGTGGAGGCGGAGGTGAGGCTGGAGCCCAGGCACATGCAGGTGAGTTCGGTTGCCATAATGGCGCCGATGATGGCGGCGCGGACCATAAGGTCACGGTTGATGCGCAACGCGTGCTTGTGGAAGAGCAGCAGGCAAGCCGCAAAGGCGATGATACAGCGCAGCGCAACGATGCTCGTGGCGTTCATGCTGTCCATGCCGATCTTCATGAGGGGATACGAAAAGCCCCATGCGACGGGAACGGAAAATGAGAGCGCGATTGCTTTTTTGCGATCCATGGGACTCCTTTTGTTACAGAACGGTTTCGCACAAAGGATTCTGCTCCCAGATTTGGATGTAGTAAAGCGAATGTATCTTCAGTATGATTAAGAAATACTAATGTTGGCAGAAAAAGCCCTGGCAAAACGTTTTACAGCTACATCGATGTGGAGGCACGATGGCATCGCGGTATCAGATTGTTTGTATGGTGGTCGATTGCGGCAGCCTGAAACGTGCGGCGGACGAGCTGGGCTATACGCAAAGCGCGGTGAGCCAGGCCGTCAAGGCGCTTGAGCGCGAGCTGGGCACCACGCTTATCGAGCGTGGAAGGCAGGGCGTTTCGCTTACGCGCGACGGCAAGCAGTATTTGCCGTACCTGCGACAGATCGTAACTGCCGAGGCCGAGCTTGAGGGCAAGCGCCAGGAGCTGCTGGGGCTCTCTTCGACTGATATTCGTATCGCGACGTTTACCAACGTGAGTCGTACCGTGCTGCCGCGTGTGATCCGCGACTTTGGTGCGCTGCATCCTGGCGTACGCTTTACCCTCAAGCAGGGCGATTACACGCGCAACGCTCAATGGGTGCACGACGGCGTGGTGGATTTTTGCTTTACGGCACGCGGATTTACCGCTGGGCTCGAGAAGCGCGTCGTCTATCACGACGAGTTGGTGGCATTGTTGCCGGCCGCGCATCCGCTGACGGCAAAGGAAAAGGTGACACTTGCCGACCTGGCGTCCGAGCCGTTTGTGCTGCTGGATGAGGGCGAACAGAGCCTGGTGCTCGATGCATTCGCAGCGCATGGGCTGTCGCCGCACGTGACGAGTGAGGTGACCGACGACTACACCATCATGGCGATGGTGGAGGAGGGCCTAGGCGTGAGCATGCTCTACCGTCGTACTGTGGAGGGCATGCGAGCCGATATTCGTGTGCGGCCCATCGTGCATGCCCCCTCGCGCGACGTGGTGGCCGCCTGGCGCAGCTGGGACACCATGCCCATCGCTACGAGGCGCTTTATCGACTATATGAGCTCTCATATTGTCAATTAATGACTGGCGTGGCGTTGAATGCGGTGTTTAGCGGGCTGTCGCTTTGGCTTGGGTGGCGCGATAGGTGCGTGCCGGGTGGCAGAGTAGTACCGCCACGACCATAAAGAACGCCGTGGTGCCCAGGCTGATGGGGTAGACCATCATGATGTTCGCGAACGTGCGGAAGTGCGGGAAGACACAGAACACCCAGTAGAAGCGGATGCCGCAGACGCAGATCATGGTGATGAGGGCAGGCATGAGTGAGATGCCAAAGCCGCGCAGGTAGCCGGACATGTTTTCGTAGAACATGCTAAAGGCGTATGCGGGGAAGATCGAACACACGCGGATGTAGCCGATTGAGACGATATTGGGATCGCTGTTGAACAGCGATAGGATCTCGCGTCCCAGACCGACGATGATAACGATGGTGGTGAGTGCGACAATGCCGCCTTCGGCCAGGCAGACCTTAAGCGTCTTGGTGCAGCGGTCGATTTGGCGGGCACCGTGGTTTTGTCCCACAAAGGTGGTGCAAGCCTGGCTAAAGCTGTTGAGCAGGTTGTAGCACACGTACTCCAGGCTCATGGCGGCGCTCGATGCCGCCATGACCTCGGTGCCCAGGCTGTTGATGGCAGACTGGATGATGATGTTGGCGACGGCAAAGACAGCGCTTTGGACGCCGGCGGGCAGGCCGATCTTGACGATACGCTTAAGGGCGAAAGGGTCGATAGCCAGGTCGCGCGGGGTGACGCGGACGACGGAATCGGTCTTGAGCAGGCGGATAAAGAGCGTGACGGCACTCGTCGTATAGGCGATGGCCGTGGCGATAGCCACGCCGGCGACGCCCCAGTGGAGCACGGGAACAAAGATGAGGTCCAGACCAATGTTGAGGACAGTGGACACGGCAAGCGCCTGGAGTGGCATGCGGGTGATGCCGACGGAGCGGAAGATGGCGGCTTCGAAGTTGTAGAGCAGGATCGAGGGCATGCTCAACAAAAAGACGCGCAGGTAGAGCGATGCGAGCGGCATGGTCTCGGCGGGGACGTTGAGCGCGGCGAGCATAGGCTCGGCAAAGACCTCGCCTAGCGCGATGACGACAAAGCCCACGAGTGCCATCAGGATCGAGGTGTGGACCGCGCGCTTGACCATGTTTTGGTCGTCGCGGCCGATGGCGTTGGCGATAACCACGTTAGAGCCAAGCGACAGGCCGATGAACAGGTTGATCATCAGGCTGGTGAGCGGCACGTTGGAGCCGACAGCCGCCATGGCAAGGGTTCCCTGGTCGCCCGAGAAGTTGCCGATAATGACCGTGGCAATGAGATTCGACAGCTGCTCGAGGATGCTCGTCGCGGCCACGGGGAAAGCGAACAGGGGAATGTTGCGCCACAGCGAACCAGTGGTCATGTCAATGTGCTTAGATGCGGTGTCAGCCATACGCTCTCAATCTCTTATATGCGCTTCAATGCTTATTTGCGCAGACGATAATACTCCTAATGCGATCAGCCGGTACTTGGGGGGAACGTTTCTTTTCTGTCAGCACATAGACTAGTCATTGGGGACGTTCTTAAACGACTAGTCGTTTAAGAACGTCCCCAATGACTAGGTGGGGGAGGCGTGAGACAATGGTGGGCGTTGTGTTGTCCGTGCTAAGGAGTTGCCATGTTGTTGTGTCCCGTTTGCCGTGAGCCGTTGGTGGACGACGAGCGTGGAGCTATATGTGCGAACGGACATCGATTTGACCGCGCACGTGAGGGCTACCTGTACCTGTTGCGCTCGTCCAAGAGCGGTGACTCCATGGGCGATCCCAAGTCGCAGGCACGCAGCCGTCGTGACTTTCTGAACCGTGGATACTACGCGCCGTTGCGCGATGCGATGGTCGAGCTGGTGCGCAAACAGGTGTCTGGGCGCGCCGCGTCTGTGAACGGCCCCATGACGCTGCTCGATATTTGCTGCGGCGAGGGCTATTACACGAGTGCCATGGGCGCGGTGCCGGGCGTGGACGCTTACGGGTTCGACTTGGGCAAAGAGATGGTGCGCCTGGCTGCCAAGCGCGGCGATGCGACCTATTTTGTGGCCAACATGAAGGATATCCCCGTGGCCGATGGCGCCTTCGATATGGTGACCGAGCTCTTTGCCCCCTTTAACGAGCGCGAATTTGCCCGCGTGCTGGCGCCAGAGGGCTCGCTCTATACCGTGGTGCCGGGTGCTCGGCATCTGTTTGGCCTCAAAGAGGTGCTCTACGACACGCCATATCTCAATGACGAGAAGCTGCCGAAGACCACTGAACTCGAGTTGGTCGGAACGCAGCGGGTGTCTGCGAATATTACGCTTCAGACCCAGGCGGACATCGAGGCGGTGTTCCAGATGACGCCGTACTACTACCGCACGCGCCCTGCCGATAAAGAGCGCCTGGCAAACCTGGACACCCTTCAAACCGACATCGACTTCATCATCGCCGAGTACCGTCACAGCTAACAACCTGCCAAAAAGGGACAGGTTTATTTTGGCAGGTGTTATCTGGGCAAACGTAAAGGGCCGACCGCGGATATGCGCGATCGGCCCTTTTAGTTACTTGGCTGCAGAGGCTATGAGAAGTGAGCGCTTACAGGCGGTCCTTGTTCTCGGCCTTGACGGCGTGTGCCTGCTGAACAAAGAACAGGTCGTAGACCACGATGACAAAGGCTCCAATATTGACGGCGCTGCCGCCGAGCGCGGGAAGGGTGAGCACAGCCTGCGCAATCGTGGCGATTGCGGCAACGATGCCGAGCTTAAACGCGCCATCCACCTGCGAAGGCTTGTTGGCGCCCTTGATGCCCGCAACACCTGCGCCAAGGTCGATAACGCCCTTGGCGACAAGCACGACCGCGGCGAGCATGGCGTTCGACCCGTAGGTGGACTCGAGCTTGCCGGTCGCGATGCCGGCGATTCCAATGACGAGACTGGCGATGCCCAGAACAAAATAAATCAGGGCAAGGATTTTGAGTGTCTTGCGAGCGGCGCTCATAGATGGTCCTTTCGATGCGGGCGCGGTGAATCTGTCGCACCCAGGTTGCGGCACATATCGTGAAGCACATTGTAGTTCAACGGGGCGATGCATGCGTTTGAAAGCGTCTCTTGCCTGCACGGTCCAACCTTTCAAAAAGGAAAGCCAGCTGTAAGTCAAATCGATGGCAGCTCATGTGCGGCGCTGCGATGATGAGGCCGTGATAAGAAGTGAGTCTAAGGAGGAGCCATGATGTACGGACCAGAGCAAGTGCGTGAACCGCGGTCGTTGGGAAGGCGCATGGGTGATTCTGTGATCGCTGCCGTGTGCACGGGATTGATGGCGGTGCTTTGCATTGGGATGCTGTGGACCATGTCGCATGTGGGACAATAACGGACGGTTGGGTGCCAACTGAGGTGGCGCTCACGTATTCGTTTTGTTTGCTAAGGAGTGTCCATGGGCGTCGTCGATCCCTTTTCTGTTGCTCGGGCCGCGGGGCTTGAGCTGACCGGGAAGTCCGAGGGCCTCACGCTCACCGACGGCACGATGGAACTGCGCGCCGATTTTGGCCGCATGCTGCCACGACTCAAGCAGGGCCGCCTGCAGCAAGAGCTGCTGGTAAAGGTTGCGCGCACAAAAGGCATCGAGCGCCCATGGGCGATTGATGCCACGGCGGGCTTTGGTGAGGATTCGCTGCTGCTGGCGGCCGCGGGCTTTACCGTCGATCTGTATGAACAGGATTGCGTAATCGCGGCACTCCTCAAGGACGCCTTGGATCGCGCGGCAGATGATCCGGCGCTTGCGGCTGCTGTGGCGCGCATGCGCTTGCATGCGGGCGAGGACAGCATTGCCGGCCTTCGCCATACGGCCGAGCTGATCAAGCAAGGCGAGCTCGCGGTTCCCGACGTGGTGTATCTGGACCCCATGTTTCCCGAGCGCACCAAGAGCGCGGCGGTGAAAAAGAAGTTTCAGCTCTTGCACCATCTGGAGCAGCCGTGCGCCGACGAGGAGACGCTGGTCGAAGCTGCGCTTGCGGTGCACCCGCGCAAGGTCGTTATCAAGCGACCGGTGAAGGGGCCGCTGCTTGCCGGCGTTAAGCCGAGCTATCAGCTTGCGGGCAAGGCCGTTCGTTACGATGTTTTGGTGCCGCCGCGCCCGTAGCTTGTGCACGATGGTTGGCGCTCCGTCAGCGCCGTGCCGATGCGGGGTCTATTTCCAAGGGTGCGACGTCAGGTGCCAGCCGCCGCAGTATTCGCATTTGTAGCAGGCCAAACCACGCCGTCCGCGGTTTTCGCAGTCGGCCATAACTGCCTCGGCCTCGGCGCGTGTGTCGTAACGGTTTTTGCGTTCGCACGACTTGTAGCGCCAGGCTTCATCGCGCTCGGCGTCCAGGGCGTCGCGGCGCTCGTCCTCGCGTGCAAACAGGTCGCTCATATCGCCGCCGGTGGCAGCGCCCAAAAACTCGCTTTTGGCTTTTGACCAGGCGGCTCGCTTTTTGCTCCCCATCTGCTTCGCGCTCCTCTCCAAACGTTGGTATCATTGCTCAATCAAAGTGATACCAATAAACGTGAGGTCGCCGCGTGATGATCAGAAAAACCCTCGATACCGACATTCCCGCCGTCATGGCTATCTATGACGCGGCCCGCGCCTTTATGCGCGCGCATGGCAACGCCACGCAGTGGCCCGAGGGCACGCCTTCGGCCGAGCAGCTGGCTGCCGATATTGCCGCTGGTGGCAGTTACGTGTGCGAAGTCGACGGCCGCGTGGTGGCGACGTTTGCCTTTTTACCGGGTCCGGACGAGTGCTATGACGTGATTGAGGACGGTCAATGGCGCAGCGACACTCCGTATGCCGTGCTGCATCGCGTGGCATCCGACGGCACCGTGCACGGTATCGCGGCGGCGATGTTTGCCTTTGCCAAGGAATGCGCCGACCATCTGCGTATTGACACGCACGAGGACAACTTGCCCATGCAGAGCGCCATCGCCAAGGCGGGGTTCGAGCGTGTCGGCGTCGTGCATGTGTCGGACGGTACGCCGCGCGTTGCGTTTGATTGGCTGCGCGAGGCGTAAGGGCCGAGCTGCGTATCGGCAATTCGCAAGTGATGTTTTGGCTGGGCAAAGGACCAGCGTCCGTCGCGGCCAAATGGTGGCTACGCCTTGGGCAGCTCGCTTCCGCAGTGGCAGCACTTGGTCGCGCCCTCGTTTACCTCTTCCAAGCAATAAGGGCAGACGGGCTTGGGGGCGGCTTCCTCGGCGGGGGCGCCGGCCAGCTTGTCGCCAATCTCCTGCGCCTTGTTAAACGCCTTGACGATGGCAAAGACAATGGCCGCCACAATCAAAAAGTTGATGCACGCGCCAATGAACGCGCCAAAGTCGATATTGGTGCCCGGCACCACCAGCCCCGAAATCTCGGTGGCGCTGCCGCCGGCGATGACGGCGATGAGCGGGTTGATGATGTTGTCGGTAAGCGAGGTCACGATGGCGGTGAACGCGCCGCCGATAATCACGCCGACGGCCATGTCCATCACGTTGCCACGATTGATGAATTCCTTGAATTCGTTGAGCAGTGCCTTCATGGTGGTTCCTCGTTGTTGTGGGGCTCGCGTTGTTACCGCCCCAGATGGGCCCGGACAGACAAAAGGGGAGGTGCCGGCTTTCGCAAGGCGCGAACCTACGAAAATCGCCGCGCGGCAACGCAGGGCGATGAGCTCGGTCGGGGGATAGGGCCCGCTTCGCCCGCCGGCTCGTAAATTGTATCATCCGGTGTGTGACAAAAGCGTACCCTGCGGGGTCGGCTGGCTATCAACTGGGGGAGATCATGTCAAAGCAAGCGGTCATAGGAATTCTGGCACACGTCGATGCCGGCAAGACCACGCTCGCCGAGGCTATGTTGTTTCATGCGGGCCGCATTCGCAAGCGCGGTCGTGTGGATGACGGCGACTCGCATCTGGACACGAACGAGATTGAGCGCGAGCGCGGCATCACGATCTTTTCGTCGCAGGCCGTGCTCGACCACGGCGATACCCGCGTTATGCTTGTGGACGCTCCCGGCCACGTCGATTTTTCGGCCGAGGCCGAGCGTACGCTGCGTGCGCTCGACTACGCGATTCTGGTGGTGGGTGCCAACGACGGCGTGCAGGGGCATACCGAAACGTTGTGGCGTCTGCTTGCTCGCTACGACATTCCGACGCTCATCTTTATCAACAAGATCGACTTGGAAAACCCCGGGCGTGAGGCGCTGCTGGCACAACTTGGGCAGCGTCTTTCCGAAGGCTGCTTGGATGCCGAGGGTCTGCTTTCGGGTGGTGCCGTGCAAGAGGATGCCGCGGCGTTGGACGAGGTGGCGCTCGATGAGTTTCTTGAAGCAGGTGAGTTGTCTGCCGAAACGTTGTCGCGCATGGTGGCCGAGCGCAAGCTGTTCCCCTGCTTTGCCGGCTCGGCGCTCAAGGACCAGGGCGTGGCGGAGCTGCTGGACGGCATGTGCGTTTTGATGCGCGAACGGACATGGCCCCATGAGTTCGCAGCGCGTGTCTATCGCGTGAGTCGTGGAGACCGTGGCGAGCGCCTTGCCTGGGTCAAGGTGACGGGTGGTGTACTGCGCGCGAAGCAGGTGATTGAGGGGCGCTCCGGTGTCGAGACTTGGGAGCAAAAGATCGATCAGGTGCGTATCTATAACGGCGAGAAATACGAACTTGCCCAGGAAGTTACTGCTGGCGGCATCTGCGCTGTGACGGGCCTCGCGCACGTTCGTCCAGGTGATGCCCTAGGCGCAGAGCCCATGGGCGAGCAGCCGATCATCGCGCCGGTTCTCACCTATACGGTGCTGCCAGGCGAGCACGATGTCCACACGGTGTTCCAAGCGCTGACCGAGCTTGCCGACGAGGATCCCATGCTCGGCGTAAGCTGGAACACGCATCTTGAGCAGATTCATCTGCAGTTGATGGGCGCGGTGCAGCTCGAGGTCGTGCAGCGCGTGCTGGCTGATCGCTTTGGCCTTGCGATTGAGTTTGAGCCCGGTGGCATCCTCTATAAAGAGACCATCTCGCAGCCGGTCGAGGGCGTAGGCCACTTTGAGCCGCTGCGCCACTATGCCGAGGTGCACCTGCGCTTAGAGCCGCTGCCGGCGGGCTCGGGCGTGCAGTTTGGCACCGTGACCTCGACCGACGAGCTTGACCTAAACTGGCAGCGTCTGGCGCTCACCAATGCAATGGAACGCGACCACCTGGGCGTGCTGACGGGTTCGCCCATCACCGATGTGCGCATTACGCTTACGGGTGGTCGTGCGCATGCCAAGCACACCGAGGGCGGCGACTTTCGTCAGGCAACGTATCGCGCGATTCGCCAGGGCCTCATGCAGGCGCGTGAGGCGGGCGCTGCGGTGCTGCTGGAGCCGTGGTATCGCTTTGAGCTCGAGGTGCCGGGGGAGTGTGTGGGCC
>CABVAS010000039.1 GCA_902496375.1 uncultured Collinsella sp. | reverse complement strand
ATGGCCGTAGCCGAGAAGCTCAAGCTCCCGATCCTGCGCATCGGCGTGGGCGAGCAGGTCGATGACCTGCAGGAGTTCAATGCCAAAGATTTCTGCCGCGCCCTGGTGGGCGAGTCCAATTAAGGAGTGACTAGTGTTTGATTCTCTGAGCGATCGCCTCAACGACACATTTGACCGCCTGCGCGGCAAGGGTAAACTGACCGAGGCCGATATCACCTCGGCTATGCGCGACATTCGCATGGCGCTGCTCGAGGCCGACGTCAACTTCAAGGTCGTCAAGGAGTTTGTCGCCAAGACTAGGGAGCGCTGCATGACCGCCGAGGTCATGGAGTCGCTGTCGCCGGCGCAAAATGTCGTCAAGATCGTGCTCGACGAGCTTACCGAGATGCTCGGCTCCACCGAGAGCAAGCTTGTCTTTAGCAACCGCATTCCCAATGTCATCATGCTCGTGGGCCTGCAGGGCTCCGGCAAGACTACGGCGGCCGTAAAGCTGGCCTACCTGCTCAAGAAGCAGGGCCGCTCCCCGCTGCTCGCCGCGTGCGACGTCTACCGTCCCGCAGCTGCCGACCAGCTGGCCACGCTCGGTGGAGAGATCGGCGTTCCGGTCTTCCGCGGTGACGGCGAGCATCCGGTCGATATCGCCAAGGGCGCCATTCAGGAGGCCGTCGACCACCTGCGCGATGTGGTCATCGTCGATACCGCCGGTCGTTTGCAGATCGACGAGCAGATGATGCAGGAGGCCGTGGATATCAAGAAGGCCGTCAAGCCCGATCAGGTGCTGATGGTCGTCGATGCCATGACCGGCCAGGATATCGTCAACGTCGTCTCGACCTTTGCCGAGCGCACCGACTTTGACGGCGTGATCATCTCCAAGCTCGACGGTGACGCCCGTGGCGGCGGCGCGCTTTCCGTGCGCCAGGTGACCGGCAAGCCCATCAAGTTCGTGAGCATGGGCGAGAAGCCCGATTCGCTGGAGCCGTTCTATCCCGACCGTATGGCCAAGCGAATCTTGGGCATGGGCGATGTTGTCGGCATCATCGAGAAGGCCCAGGAGGCCGCCGATGCCGAGCAGCTCGAGGCCGCCGAGCGCATGCTGCGCGAAGGCTTTACCATGAACGATATGCTCGACCAGATGAAGGCCGTCAAGAAGATGGGCGGCATGAAGGGCATTCTGGGTATGCTTCCCGGTGGCCAGCGCGCGCTCAACCAGATGGGCGGCAACCTGGACGAGGGCATCTTCGACAAGAACGAGGCCATCATCATGTCGATGACCAAGGAGGAGCGCCTGCGTCCCTCCATCATCAACGGCCAGCGCCGCGCCCGCATCGCCAAGGGCGCCGGCGTGACCCCCACCGAGGTCAATAGCCTTATGAAGCAGTGGGGCGAGATGAATAAGATGATGGGCCGCATGCGCACGATGGCCAATCAGGCACAGGCCGGCGGCAAAAAGGGCAAAAAGGGCAAGAAGGGTAAAAAGATGCGCATGCCCAATATTCCCGGTCTGGATGCCATGGGTCTGGGCGGCATGGGCGGCCTGGGTACGGGCGGTCCCAAGTCCGATATGGACCTGCTGCGCCAGATGGAAGCGCAGATGCGCAATAAGAAATAGGGCTGTAATTCCAGCTTGATATGGCAAAGGCCACTCGGAAGCTACCGGGTGGCCTTTGTTGTTGGCTTTGATTGCTGGGTTGCGTTCAGCGTCGCACCCCGAGCTCGCGGTGCCGTGCCGTTAGTGGCAGCCGCAGCCCTCGTGGCCCTCGTGCTCGTGATGGCCGTGGCAGCCGCAGGACTCGCCATGCTCGTGGGTGTGCTCGTGGTCGTGGCCATGGCAGTCGCAGGTGGCCTCGCCGGTCTGAGCGAGCGTGCCGGCAATGAGGGCCTCGACGCAGGCGTCGCAGCTGCCCTGGGCGCCTGCATAGACCGTGATGCCGGCCTGGGTGAGCGCGTTGATGGCGCCGCCGCCGATACCACCGCAGATGAGCGTGTCAACGCCGCCGTTGGCAAGCAGGCCCGCTAAGGCGCCGTGACCGGTGCCGCCGGTGCCTACGACCTGCTCGTTGAGCACCTTGCCGTCCTGGATGTCGTAGATCTTGAACTGCTCTGTGCGGCCAAAGTGCATAAAGATGTTGCCGTTGTCGTACGTCGTTGCCACCCTCATGGTGCCGACCTCCTTTGCTGGCCATGCGGCCGTCGTCGTGGTGATGGGGGAGTATGCGATATTGCCGCCCTCGATACTGAGAGCCCGCCCGTTGACCAGCGCGTATGCCACCTTGCGATGTGCGCGGCTGCAGATGGCCGCCACGGTGGCTCGAGCGACGCCCATTTGCTGGGCGACGGCCTCTTGATTGAGGCCTTCCAGGTCACATAGCCGCAGGACTTCGAGCTCGTCGACCGTCATGTCGATGGCGTCTCCGCTGGTAAGGCCGTCGGGGGTAAAGCCGCGATATTCGGGGATGATTCCAACGCGGCGCAATTTTTCGCGTCTTCCTGCCATACACTCTCCAAATCTGACATATGTCAACAATAGAATAGCGAGCGAGCGGAACCGTGCAAGGTATTCTTGGCATATGTCAGAAAAAGGTAAAGGTGTTCCGCTTTCGAATGCGAGCCATGCTGCCGTGCATTGCGTGTGCCCGTCCAAGTGTCCAATCCGACACTGGGTGCCTGGGCTACAATGAATCTCGCTTGTAGGCGACTGACAGGAGGGTCAATGAGCAAAGCTGATCAACAGTTTGTAGCCATGTGCCGCGATATTCTGGACCATGGCACCACCACCGAGGGTCAAAAGGTCCGACCGGTGTGGGAGGACGGCACCCCTGCCTATACCATTAAAAATTTTGGCGTTACGGCTCGCTACGACCTGCGTGAGGAGTTCCCCGCGCTCACTCTACGCCGTACGGCGCTTAAGTCTGCCATGGACGAGATCCTGTGGATCTATCAAAAGAAGTCCAATAATGTCCATGACCTCAACAGTCATATTTGGGATGAGTGGGCCGACGAGACCGGCTCCATCGGCAAGGCCTACGGGTACCAAATTGGCCAGAAGAGCCATTATGCCGAGGGCGATTTCGACCAGATGGACCGCGTGCTGTACGATCTTAAGCACACACCGTACAGTCGCCGCATCATGACCAACACGTATGTGTTTAGCGACCTGTCCGAGATGCACCTGTATCCGTGCGCGTACAGCGTGACCTATAACGTCACGCAGCGCCCGCAGGACGATAAGCCAACACTCAATATGATTCTCAACCAGCGCAGTCAGGACATTTTGGCCGCGAACAACTGGAATGTGTGCCAGTACGCCATCTTGCTGATGATGGTCGCGCAGTCGGTCGATATGATTCCCGGTGAGCTGCTGCATGTGATTGCCGATGCCCACATTTACGACCGTCATGTCGATATCGTCCGTGAACTTATCGAGCGTCCGCAGTTTGCGGCGCCCAAGGTAACGCTTAACCCCGACGTGCACGATTTCTATGCGTTTACGACCGACGACCTGATCGTGGAGGGCTACGAACACGGCCCGCAGGTCAAGAACATTCCCATTGCGGTGTAGGTGGCGCTCATGACTTGTAAGCTATCTGCCATCGTCGCCGTGTGTGACGACTGGGGCATTGGGTGCGAGGGCGACATGGTGGTGTCCAATCGCGCCGACATGCGCCATTTTGTGGCGTGCACCAAGGGTTGCCCGGTTATCATGGGGCGCAAGACGCTGCTGAGTTTTCCCGGCGGGCGTCCGCTCAAGAACCGCCACAATATCGTGCTTACCCGCGACGAGGATTTTGCCGTCGAGGGCGTCGACGTGGTGCATAGCATCGACGAGGCGCTCGCCGCGGTTGCCGATGAGCCCGTTGCGTGGGTGATCGGCGGCGGCGAGGTGTATCGTCAGTTTTTGCCGTATTGCGCCGAGGCCGAGGTCACGCATGACCACTGCGTCCATCCCGTGGACACGTATTTTCCCAATTTGGATGCCGATCCTGCGTGGGAAGTTGCGCGTCGCGATGGGGTTGCCACTATTGCCGCGGGCGAGGGTGACGAAGGCCTCGATTATGAGTTCGTGACGTATCGTCGCGTTAAGGCGTAAATCGTCTGGCGTGAACGGTATCATCGGGTTGATTGAATGCATGGGGCGGCGCTTAGCGTCGCCTCGTTTGGTATAGATGTGCTGTAAAGAAGGGTGCGGGCTGGCTGCTATGACTGATGCCGTTGAGGTGCTGCGAATCGACTCGCTCGAGGATGAGCGGCTTGATGCTTACGTGCGACTGACCGAGCGCGAGCTGCGCTGCGTGCTGGAGCCGCAAAAGGGCATCTTCATTGCGGAAAGTGCCAAGGTTATTGAGCGCGCGGTGCGTGCCGGATACGAGCCGGTGAGCTTTCTTTTGGGTGAGCGCTGGCTCGACCAGATGATGCCGCTGTTTGAGCGCCTGGTCGTGCGCGAGGGCGCCGGCCCGGTTCCTGTGTTCGTGGCCTCCATGGAGCTCATGGAGCAGCTGACGGGCTTTAACGTGACGCGCGGTGCGCTCGCGGCGTTCCGTCGCCCGCGCCAGATTCCGGTTGATGAGTTCTTGGGCGGCGTCGTCGAGGCGGCGGGGGAGCGCCCGGTGCGCGTGTGCGTGCTCGAGGGCATTGTCGACCACACCAACGTCGGCGCGATTTTCCGCTCGGCCGCCGCGCTCAATGTCGACGGCATTCTGGTGAGCCCTACGTGCTGTGACCCGCTGTACCGTCGCTCGGCCCGCGTTAGCATGGGCACGGTGTTTCAAGTGCCGTGGACGCGCATTGGCAGTGAGGCGCGCGTGTGGCCGCATGACGGCCTGGCGGCGCTGCACGATGCCGGTTTTTCCTGTGCCGCCATGGCGTTGACGGACGATTCGTTGTCGCTGGACGATCCCGTGCTGCAGGGGATTGACCGCCTGGCGATCTTTATGGGCACCGAGGGTGCCGGCCTGGGCGCCAAGACCATTGCCGGCTGTGACCAGGCCGTGCGCATTCCGATGGCGCACGGGGTCGATTCGCTCAACGTTGCCGCGGCGAGTGCCGTCGCCTTTTGGCAGCTGTGCTCGCACGTGAGCAATGAGTATCACTACCAGCCGGGACTGTATCACTAGGCAGTTATTCCGCACCGCGCTCTAATTCGAGGTGTTTCGGTCGCCGCCAGTCGGTGCTAAGCTGGTTTTGGCTTTGGTTTTAAATTGCTGTTTTGTTGTTTGTCGTATGCTTGTGGGGAGGGCGTGTGGCTAAGAAATCTACGGCTATCGATGTAACGCAGGGTGTCATTTGGCAGCAATTGCTGTCGCTGTGCGTTCCCATCTTTTTTAGTTCGTTTTTTCAGCAGGCCTACACGCTTATCGGTACCTATATCGTCGGTCAGTTTGGCGGCAAGCTCGCACTGGGCGGCATTCAGGCCACGATGGTGCTCACCGAGCTCTGCATTGGCTTTTGCGTTGGCGTCGGCGCCGGCTGCGCGGTCATTACCGGTCAGTATTTTGGCCAGCACGATGATGAGCGACTGAGCCGTTCGGTCCATACGGCCATGACGTTCGCGCTGGTGGGCGGTATCGTTTTCTCGATTCTTGGCATAGTGTTCGTTGAGCCCATGCTGGTGCTTATGAACACGCCGCATGAACTATTGGCCGAGGGCGTGGCCTATGCTCGTTGCTATTTTGCCGCCATGGTTGCGGCGCTGCTACTCAATATGGGAACGGCACTGCTGCGCGCCGTGGGCGACACGCGCGGGCCTGCTGTGATCATCGCTTCCGGCTGCCTTGTTAATGCGGTGCTGGATGTCATCTTCGTTGCTGTGCTTCATATGGAGGCTCTGGGCTGCGGCATCGCGGTGGCGCTGACTATTTGCTCCAATGCTACGATGATCGTGATTCGTATGATGCACGCACCGGGTGCGTGGCGGCTTTCACTGTCCAAACTCGGCATTGATCCTGGCATTTGTAAGAGCATGATCTCGTGTGGTCTGCCGCTTGGTTTTCAGTCTGCTGCGTATTCGATTTCCAACGTTTTGATTCAGGTGTCGGTCAACTCGTTTGGCGCCGATGTCACCACGGCGTAGGGTCTTTCGGGCCGCTTAGATGGCATTGTCTGGATGGTTACCGAGGCGCTTGGCGTGTCGATCACCACGTTCTCGGCACAGAACTTTGGCGCGCGCAACTACGAGCGCATGCGCAAGGGCTACCATACGTCGCTCGTGCTGTCGTTTATGCTCATTGGTGGCCTGTCTGCCGTGCTGCTGGTGTTCTCGGGTCCGTTGTCGCGTCTGTTTGTCGACGATGCCTCGATTTCGGCGTATACCACGACGATTCTTCACTTTATCGCGCCGTTCTACGCGATCTTCTCGATTATCGAAAACGCGTCGGGCTCCATTCGCGGTGCCGGCGTGAGCTTGCAGCCCATGCTGCTCACGATTTTTGGCACTGTCGTGCTCAGGGTGATCTGGGTGTTTGCGATTATGCCGTTTGATCCGTCCCTTGAGCACCTGCTGCTGGTTTACCCCGTAACCTGGCTTATCACGGCTATGATGTTCACCATCTACCACCACAGCGGCAACTGGCTCGGCCGCGCCACTGCCAAATGATCCCTTGGGACGGAGGAAAACGGATCATTTATCTCCGTCGTGATGTCGATGATCCGTTTCCTCCGTCCCCCTTGGATCAATTAGTATTCGATGCCTTGGCGGGCTAGGAGGCCTTCGTCGAAGTAGTGCTTGATGGGACGCATTTCGGTGACTAGGTCGGCAAGATCGGCCAGTGGCAGCAGTCCGCGGCCGGTGAGCACGAGCTCCGTGGTGGCAGGCTTCAGCGCGATCAGCCCCTCCACATCCTCGCGCGTCACAAAGCCGCGGCGCATGGCCTCGCCGAGTTCGTCCAGAATGAGTACATCGACCTGCGAGATCTGTTCGCGTGCAAGTTCCATGATCTGCTCGGCGCAAGCCTCGGGCGTATCGCGGTCAGCCTGTACAATGCGCAGCCCCAGGCGCGGGGCGGCATCGTGTTCGGCGCAGTGCAGCTTCTTGGCAAACTGCAGCATGAGTACGTCGAGCCCATAACCTGTGGCGCGCATCGCCAATCCCAGCGCAGCCGTGGTTTTGCCCTTTCCGTCGCCCGTATAGATCTGAACCTTGCCGACTTCGAGTGATGCCATCTCTATCCTTTCGTGTCCGGCGTCGGTTTATCGCCGTCTGGGTTGGGTATTCTAGATAGCATTATCAACCCCAGTAGATGGAGTTCAAGCAGATGGAGATGGATGACAACAAACGTAGACGGAATATGATCCTCTACGTGCTCATCGCCTTCGTCGTCTACCTCGTGCTCTCGACCGTTCTGTTCCCCAACATCGGTCACACGCAGCAGATTACGAAGACTGATTACTCGACGTTTGTCAAAGCGCTCGATAAGAAGAGCGTCGACAAGGTCGAGTACAATACGGACGATTACACGATTTATTACACCAAGAAGGGCGAGGACGAGAACATCGCCTACAAGACGACCGGTGTACCGAATGACGCGGGCTTTACCGATCGCGTGCTTGAATCTGGCGCCTCGCTTGAGTCAGTCGTTCCCGATAAGAACTCGGGTCTGATGACCTATTACCTGCTCACCCTCATTCTTCCCATGGCGATTTTCTTCCTGATCGGCTGGTGGCTCAACCGCCGCATGAAGAAGGCCATGGGCGA
Organism: uncultured Collinsella sp.; assembly: GCA_902496375.1. Classification (GTDB taxonomy): domain Bacteria; phylum Actinomycetota; class Coriobacteriia; order Coriobacteriales; family Coriobacteriaceae; genus Collinsella. The sequence continues at coordinate 2,650 of CABVAS010000039.1, read as the reverse complement.
TGACGGTCCGTCGATGAACTTTGGCGGCGGTGGTTTTGGCGGCGGTGGACTGGGCAAGTCCGGCGCGCGCGTGATCGCCTCCAAGGACGTGGGCGTGACCTTTAAGGATGTCGCCGGCCAGGAAGAGGCCAAGGAGTCCCTCAAGGAGGTCGTCGACTTTCTGGAGAAGCCGCAGCGCTACGAGGAGATTGGCGCCAAGCTGCCGCGCGGCGCTCTCCTTGTTGGCCCTCCGGGTACCGGTAAGACCCTGCTTGCCAAGGCTGTTGCCGGCGAGGCGGGCGTGCCGTTCTTTAGCATTTCGGGCTCTGAGTTTGTTGAGATGTTCGTCGGCCGCGGCGCCGCCAAGGTGCGCGATCTGTTTAAGCAGGCCAAGGAAAAGGCCCCGTGCATCGTCTTTATCGACGAGATCGATACCATCGGCAAAAAGCGTGACGGCGGCGGCTTTAGCGGCAACGACGAGCGCGAGCAGACGCTCAACCAGCTGCTGACCGAGATGGACGGCTTCGATAACCACAAGGGTATCGTCGTCCTCGCTGCCACCAACCGTCCCGATAGCCTTGACCCGGCCCTGCTGCGCCCCGGCCGTTTTGACCGCCGCATCCCCGTTGAGCTGCCCGACCTGACCGGCCGCAAGAACATCCTCGAGCTGCATGCGAAGAGCGTGAAGACGCAGCCGCCGATCGACCTGACAGCGATTGCCCGCGCCACGCCCGGCGCCTCGGGTGCTGACCTCGCTAACATCATCAACGAGGGCGCCCTGCGTGCCGTCCGCGAGGGTCGCAAGCGCGCCACGCAGGACGATTTTGAGGAGTCGGTGGAGGTCGTCATCGCCGGTCAGCAACGCAAGTCCACGGTGCTGTCCGACCACGAGAAGCAGGTCGTGTCCTACCACGAGATCGGCCATGCCATCGTTGCCGCCCGCCAGAAGGGCTCTGCGCCGGTTACCAAGATCACCATCGTGCCGCGCACGAGCGGCGCTCTGGGCTATACCATGCAGGTCGAGGAGGACGAGCGCTTCCTGACGACGCGCCAGGAGGTGCTGGACAAGCTCGCTGTCTACTGCGGTGGTCGCGCTGCCGAGGAGCTCATCTTTGGGGAGATGACGACCGGTGCCGCCAACGATATTGAGCAGGCCACCAAGCTCGCCCGCAACATGGTGACGCGCTTTGGTATGTCCGATGAGTTTGGCATGATGGCGCTTGGTACTGTCCAGAATGCGTACCTCAACCAGGACACGTCGCTCACCTGCGCTCCCGGTACGGCCGAGCGCGTGGACGCAATTGTCGCCAAGTTGATCGAGGATGCGCACGACCGCGCCCTGCAGATCCTGAAGGAGAACAAGTTCAAGCTCCACGAGCTGGCTCGTTATCTGTACAAGAAGGAGACGATCACGGGCGAGGAGTTCATGAATCTCCTCACGCGCGAGAATCCGCTGATGCCGAAGCAGCAGTAATACTAGTTGCGCAGTGTCAATCGCCCCATTTGAGTGTCCATCTCAAATGGGGCGTTTTGCGTGGGGAGTGTTGTATATGAAGATCGTGGTGAGCGCCTGCTTGATGGGCGAGAGCTGCAAGTATAACGGTCTCGATAATTACCATCGCGAGCTGGTCGAGGCCTGCGAGCGTACGGGGACCGAGGTCCTCTTGGTGTGCCCTGAGGTCTTTGGGGGCCTGCTCACGCCGCGCAAGCCGTCCGAGATTGTGAACGGCGAGGTTCGTACCTGCGAGGGCGTGTCCGTTGACCGAGAATTCCGCCTGGGCGCTCAACGTGCGCTCGATATGTGTGAGCAGGCGGGCGGTCCGGAAGAGATCGCCGCGTGTGTCTTGCAGGACCGCAGTCCCTCGTGTGGTGCAGGGCGCATCTACGACGGAACATTCAGCGGCACCCTCACAGCGGGTAATGGTGTTTTTGTCGATCTGCTGCTACGTCACGGGTACCGCGTGATTCCGGCTAGCGAATTCGACTCGAGCATGTTACAGCAATAAAAAACCACCACAAAGGTACTGTCCCCTTTGTGGCGGTTTTGGTCGGTTAGGCCAGGATAGAGTGGCCGTAGGCGTTGGCAGCCTTGATGGCGGCGGCGAATTTTTCGTCGGTGAAGGGCTCGGGGTTTCCCTGCTTCCACTCGTTGGTGGCGTGCGCGTATTCGCACAGGGCCGGGATATCTGCCTCGGTAAGGCCAACCTGCTCAAGCGTTACGGGCAGCCCCATCTGCTTGTTAAAGGCGGCGTAGCGCTCAAGGTTCTCGGTCTTTCCCGTATAGGCAAACAGCACGAGCACGCCCAGGCTTACGACCTCGCCGTGCAGGTAGGTGCCCTCACGCGGAATGCTGCAGGTGGCGTTGTAGAACGCGTGCGCCACACTTGAGTTGTAGTAGTAATCGTTCTGGTTGGTCAGGTTCGAGACATAGCCCGTGTTGACCACGATATCGAGCGCGATCTGCTTGACGGCCTCGCTCGACAGGTTCTGGCGTACGTCCTCAAGACCCTGGACGCCATAGGTAAATAGCGGTTCGGAGCAGGTGTGGGCGAGTGCCAGGCCAAGACCGGCGGTGTGCTCCAGGTTGCCGGCGCTCGTGGCGTACTCGACCTCGGGCTGCTTAGACAGGGCATCGCCCACGCCGGCCCAGAAGTATTAATCTATAGATCGG
>CABVAS010000038.1 GCA_902496375.1 uncultured Collinsella sp. | reverse complement strand
GCGCGCGCTGCGCGAGGTCGGCCTGCCGATCGACGCGCGTTTGGAGTTTGAGAGCGAGTACTACATTCCGAGCGCATACGAGGCCTCGGAGGCAGTGCTCGCAACTGACGCCACTGCCGTGTTCGCAAGCTCGGATAACATTGCCCTCGGTTTGCTCAAGCGCTTGCACGAGATGGGGAAGAGCATCCCGGGCGATATCTCGGTGGTGAGCTATGACAACTCGGCGGCCGACGTTCTCTTTGAGCCGGCGCTGACCGCGATTGAGCAGGACCCTGGTGTCCTTGCGGAGCATGCTTTTGGCTGCATGTCCAAGCGTCTTGCCGGTAGGGGCGGCAGGCGTGCCGAAGAGGTCGTTCTGGAGCCGGAGCTTATCGTTAAGGACAGCGTGCTCGAGCTTACCGAATGTAGCTAAGCGTACTTGTTTGTTTGCATAGATTGCATGCGGAGTGTCCGCTATTTGCCGGCGGGGCCGGGGTGCCTGCCTTGTTTTGAGAAGTTCGCGGAGCCCACTTCTCAAAACAAGGCAGGCACCCCGGCCCTCGTCCGTGAACTCTTCCGCTGGGCGAGCCATAGACGCCGCGCACCGATAGGGTAAGGCGGCGGCTTGAAATTGGTGCTATATTCAGCTTGAGTTGTTTAATGCTAGTACGGGAGGCTGATATGGGGCTGTTCAAGAAGAAAAACCCGCAGGATGCCTTTGATCCTGATGTGTTTACCATCACGGATACGATTTTGGACCCGCCGCGGTTTACATTTTTGCCGGCTATCTACCAGGACGCCACGCGCCGCAAGTGGGCCGTGCATCAGCGCGGCGGCGAGCCGAAGATTTTTGACTATGCGGACGTGCTGCAGTGCGAGATTGTCGAGACCGGAAATCCCGAGGATGTGCCGGAGGTTAGCAAGCGCGAACTAGCTCAGCAGATTTTGATTAATCCAGCTCAGGCTACCAAAAACAACGCTGCCAAGCGTAATATGTGCCTTGGTATGGGTGTCATCGTTGCCGTGCAAACCGGCGAGGATGAGATTTCGAAGCTTGAGATTCCGGTGACCGCGGGCGAAGTCAAGCGAGACTCCGGCCTATATCGATCGTATCGGAACGTTGCGGAGCAGATCAAAGAAGCCTTCGACGCCATGGGGCGTCCGGAGCAATGATGCCCGCAGCATCAAGCGGTTGAGGAGCCTTGCCCATGTCGAGTGAACCATATGCGATTCCGCCCAAAGATCGCGCCTTTGAGGGCATTCTTTGGTATATCAAACATTATGACCTGCAGGGTGGTGACCGGCTGCCCGCCGAGCGTGTGCTCTGTGAAGAGCTGGGCGTGTCGCGCACGGCGTTGCGCGCTGCGATCACGCGTCTTATTTCGTGCGGAACTTTGGAAAGCCGCCGCGGTTCGGGCACCTATGTGTGTCCTCCCAAACCGCTGAATATCTTTCAGGAAACATGGAACTATACGCAGGCGGTGGAGAGGGTTGGCTCAAAGTCGACCGCACGCCTGGTTTGGTCCAAGGTCGTGTACGCCGATATCGATCTGGCCCAAAAAGCCCAGATCGACCTGGGCATGCCGCTCTTCTGCATTCGGCGCGTGCGCGTGGTTAATGGTTCCCCGGCGTCGATTGAGACGGCTCACGTCAATCTGTCTTTGTGCCCCTCGCTTCCCGATCACGATTTTGAGCAGGAAAGCCTCTACGACGTTTTGCTCAAAGAGGGGAATGTCCATGTGGCGCACGGCAAGGAGCATATTTCCATCAGCCGTCTGAACGCCGACGAGGCCAAGTTGCTGGGTGCTCAGGAGGGCACGCCGGTGTTTTACAAGGCTTCGCACGAGCGTGACGAGAACGATGGCTTTGTCGAGTATTGCAAGTCCGTGATTCTGCCGACCAAGTATCGTTTTGCCGATAACGGCGAGGCAGACGGCGTTGCGACGAAGGTGGGTGTCGAATGGCTGATGCAGTAGAAGACTTGCCGGTTTACAAACAAATTCGCCGCTGCATTGCGGAGCGAATCGAGCGCGGCGACTACCCGACGGGCTCGATGATTCCGTCCGAAAACGAGCTGGCCGAGGAGTTTGGCACGACACGCCTGACAATCCGAAGCGCCATGGACGAGCTGGTCAAAAGTGGCCAGATTCGTCGCGTGCAGGGCAAAGGCGCCTTTGTGGGACACAAGTGGTTTGACGAGCACGAACGCAAGGGCGGCTTCCGCCAGTCGGTTTTGGCATCGGGCGCGACGCCGTCGGTGCGCATCCTGGCGCGCTCCAAACGCTACGCCGGCCCGTATTATGCCGACTTGTTTGGCATCGCCGAGGACGATCTGCTTTACTCGGTGCGCCGCCTCAACTGCATCGATGGTGAGCCCGTATCGATCGAGATGACACTGATTCCGTGCCTGCTGTTTCCGGGCATCGAAGACGTGGACATTTCGGTCTTCAGCCTGTTCGAGACCTACGATATGTTGGGACGCAAGCCAGATCAGTCGGTAGAGAAACTCGATATCGAGGCGCTGGGCGCACGCGATGCGAGTTTGCTCAATCTTGAGCCGGGCGATCTGGCGCTCGTGCTGGAAGGCCTGACCTATGACTCGAGTGGGCAGGCAATCGAGCATGCCAAGTCTTTTACCCGCGGCGACGCCGGCGGATATACCTACAACTATTAGCGTCTAGAGCGTCCCTGCGCATGGCGGGGGCGCTCGTTTTTACGGATATATGTCGCTTGACCGATGAGCGGCAAAAACTGACCGTCTACCGAGAGGGGAGGATGAAATCATAAAATCGGTATTAAAAACGGCTAACCTGTAATCGTTCACTGGTATTAAGAACCTTTGAATTGTTGAGCTTGGGGCCAAGATGTCCACAAGGTTAAGCGGCGAGACGGGGCGGCAAGCCCATCCATTCCGTGCGACAATTCAAACTGCTCGTGAAAGGAGCGGGAATGAAGGAGACCGAGAAGATCGAGATCATGCACTTCGACCAGGAGGGCTACCTCGAGGACGGCAGGAACGTCTACGAGGCCGGCAAGAAGATGACCGCCCTGGCCGACCGCGTGCACGAGGAGGGCTACGACGCCGTCTTCCTGATGGGCGTCGGCGGCACCTGGGACGAGTTCATGCAGCTCGAGTACCTCATGAACAAGTTCGGCGACCGCGACCTCGAGGTCTACCTGATCCACGCCGCCGAGTGGAACGTCATGGGCCACAAGCGCATGACCGACAGGTCCGTCGTGCTGACCGCCTCCGAGTCCGGCACCACCCCCGAGGTGCTCGAGGCCGTCGGCAAGATGAGGGAGATGGGCGTGCGCGTCTTCGCCATGACCAACCCCGAGGGCAAGATCGGCCAGGCCGTGGGCGCCGAGAACTGCGTCATGATGGCCTCCGACCACGGCGCCGGCGGCTGCGAGAAGGGCTACTACCTCGCCGACTGCTTCGGCCTGCGCCTGCTCAACCGCCGCGGCTGCTTCCCCAAGTTCGACCTGTTCATCGAGCAGACGAAGGACGTCTGGAAGGACATGCTCGACATCCGCAAGCGCTTCGAGCCGCGCGCCGAGGAGCTCGCCAGGAAGTACGCGCTGGCCGACTACACCATGTTCATCGGCTCGGGCGCGCTGTGGGGCGAGACCATCCTGTACTCCATGTGCCTGCTCGAGGAGATGCAGTGGAAGCGCATCCGCCACATCACCTCGCACGACTTCTTCCACGGCACGCTCGAGCTGCTCGAGCCCGGCGTCCCGGTGTTCCTGTTCATGGGCGAGGACGAGTGCCGCGCCCTCGACGAGCGCGTCCGCGCCTTCCTCACCAGCGGCGTGACCGGCGACGAGGACTACGTCATCATCGACACCGCCGAGTACGCGATCCCGGGCCTGGACGACGACTTCCGCGTCATCGTGTCGCCGTGGATCCTGTCCGTGCTGACCACCGACCGCCTCGCGCGCAACTACGAGCTGGTCACCAAGCACAACCTCAAGTACCGCCGCTACTACCACCAGTTCGACTACTAATTTCATTTGGGGGAAACCGCAATGAGGCAATACATCTTCGCCAGCCACGCGCATTTTGCGACCGGCATCAAGGAGAGCACCGAGCTGCTCTCGGGCGCGCGCGATAACGTCCACGACCTGTCGATGTTTGTCGACGGCCGCACCGACGTCGCCGAGGAGGCCGCCAAGCTCCTGGCGACCTTCGACCCCGCCGACGACGTAATCGTGTGCACCGACCTGTTTGGCGGCAGCGTCAACAACGAGTTCACCAAGATCGTCCAGACGCGCCCCAACACCTACCTGGTTGCCAACATGAATCTGCCGCTGCTGATCCAGCTGCTCTTTTCGGACCAGGAGGCTCCCGCCGATCAGGTTATCCGCGAGATCCTCGCGGCTGACGACACGCGCGTCAAGTTTGTCAACGACCTGCTGACCGATGCGGATGACGAGGAAGAGTTCTAGTCACCGCCTGCTATTAATGGGGCCGGGTTTCCGGCATGAGACCTTTGGGGGTCAATCATGATTCAACTGCTTCGCGTCGACCATCGTCTGCTTCATGGCCAGGTGGCCGTCTCTTGGGTCCAGGGCTTGGGCTCTGACTGCATCTTCTGCGTTGGCGACAAGGTTGCCAACGATCCCGTCTGGAAGACTACGCTCAAGATGGGAAAGCCGGCCAACGTCAAGCTCGTCATCAAGGACATGGAGCACGCCATCGAGGCCATCAACTCCGGTGTTACCGATAAGTACAAGATGATCATCTGCGTCGCCAGCATCGCCGAGGCCAAGCAGCTTGTCGACGGCTGCCCGCAGATCACCTCCATCAACCTGGGCAACACCAAGTCCAAGGACGAGCAGCGTCCCGATGCCCGTAAGATCTCCCGCCAGATCTTTGTGACTGCTGCCGAGGAAGAGGACATTCGTGAGCTCGTCGGCCGCGGTGTCGAGGTCGAGATTCGCGCTCTGGCCGACGACCCCAAGGTCGATGCCCTAAGTGCCCTCTAATTGGGAACCACGGGCGGCGCGCACGGCGCCGCCCCTATTCGTGGGCGTACCGGATAAACGCTTTACCCGTTACCCCCATCTACCGTTCACCGGGAGTACACGCCCGTTGAGCGATTGGTATTAAATAGTTTTCTCATGACTATATAATTGGTATCAAATCATTTGCACCGGTTTAGGTGTTAACAGCACACCGGTACAAGCTGGATCTGTCTAGGCGATTGTCGGCATGGAAAAGGGCGCGCTGACAAGTCGGGAATCGCCGCGCGGATCCAAGAGGGATCAAAGGGAGGAACAATGCTTGTTCAAGCGATCCTCATCGGACTTATCGCTGCCTTCGGTAAGCTCGATTATCAGCTCGGTACGCTCTATGCGTTCCGCCCGATCGTTCTGTGCCCGCTCGTCGGCATAGTCCTCGGGGACCTGCAGTCCGGCCTCGCCATCGGTGCGAGCCTCGAGCTGCTCTTCATGGGTTCAATCTCCATCGGCGCTTACGTGCCGCCCGATGAGTGTATTGGCGGTGTGCTCGCCTGCGCCTTCGCTATTCAGCTGGGTCAGAGCACCGAGGCCGCTATCGCGCTCGCGATGCCCATCGCCACTCTGTGCCTGGCCATTAAGAACGTCGTCAACGCCGGTATGCCCCTTCTGGTCGACCGTGCCGACGTCTTTGCCAGCAAGGGTAACCTCAAGGGTATCTACGCTATGCACTGGATTATCGGTCTCGTGATTGTCGTCCTGGCCTTTATCCTGTGCTCGGTCTCCTTCTATCTGGGTGCCGACGCCGTTCAGGGCCTGCTCGACTTCATCCCGACGTTCGTCCTCGATGGCTTTGGCGTCGCAGCCAACATCCTGCCTGCCATGGGCTTCGCCATGCTCGGCCGTCTGGTGCTTACCAAGCAGCTCGTGCCGTTCTACTTCCTGGGCTTCCTGCTGTGCTCCTATGCCAACGTGCCCGTCCTCGGCGTCGCCCTGATCGCAATCATTATCGGCATCGACAAGTACGACCTGCTGGGCCTTGGTGGCGCCCAGTCCCAGCTTTCTGTGGAAGGGGATGAGGACGATGACTTCTAATTCCGAGAACCAGATTACTCGCTCCGACCTCATTAAGAGCGCCGTGAACACCGGCGCCCTGGGCATGGAATTCTCCTGGACCTACTACAAGCAGATGAACATTGCCTTCTGCCTGATGGTCGCCAACATGCTCAAGAAGATCTATGCCGGCCGTCCCGATGATTACGCCGAGGCCTTGCACCGTCACAGCGCATTCTTCAACATCACCCCGCAGCTCGCTCCCTTCGTGGGTGGCATCGCGATGGCCATGGAAGAAAAGGTCGCTCGTGGCGAGGTTGAGCCCGAGAGCGTCAACGACATCAAGGCCGCCCTCATGGGTCCGCTTTCCGGCCTGGGTGACTCCTTCTTCCTGTCCACCCTGCGCGTCGTCGCCGCTGCCGTGGGCATCAGCCTGTGCCAGGCCGGCAACGTCTTTGGCCCCATCGCCTTCCTGCTCGTCTACAACATCCCGGCGTTCCTGATTCGTATCTTTGGCGCTATCAAGGGTTATGAGCTAGGCATTGGCTTCCTCGACGAGGCTCAGAAGACCGGCCTGATGCAAAAGATCATGGCCTGCGTCGGCATTGTCGGCGTCATGGTCGTCGGCGCCATGAGCAAGGACATGTTCTGGGCTTCGTTGCCCATCGCCATTGGTCAGGGCGACTCCGCCCAGACTCTCCAGGACATCCTGGACGGCATCATGCCCGGTATGCTCGGTATGGCCGCCTTCTGGCTCTACTACTGGCTGCTCTCCAAGAAGATCAACCCGATGGTCCTGATCCTCTGCACCATGGTCGTGGGCATCATCGGCGCTTACTTTGGCGTGCTTGCCTAATATGTTCGAATCGCGCTTCCATCGCGTCTAACGGTTGCGTCGATCTTTGGGGGCTTGTCGCATCTGCGGCGGCCCCCTGTTTTTTAAAACTCCGTACGAAAGGGGAGGGCTATGGTCATACCCGAGCTTTCGCTCATGAACATCAACCATCGTTACTACAGCATCGAGACGTTTTTTAAGGCTGCAGGTGAGGCCGGCTATCGCAATATCGAGCTGTGGACCGGCTCGATGCACCTGTATGTGGATTGCCATGAGCACGATTCGGTGGATAAGATTCGCGATCTTGCCGCCCAATACGGTATCAAGATCGTGTGCGTGTGCCCCGAGCAGAACAACCCCAAGCCGTGGAACGTCGCGGTGCGCGGTGAGGCGGGCCAAAAACGCATCCTCTCGTACTTTAAGAATGTGATCGACGTTGCCGTTGAGTTGGGCGTGCCGCAGATTCTGGTGACGAGTGGTTGGGCCTATCTGGACGAGCCGGCTGAGGACGCCTGGGCCCGCAGCGTTGCCATGCTGCGCTCGGTGTGCGACTACGCCGATACGCGCGGTATTCGCGTCGCGCTCGAGGCCCTGCAGCCGTCGGAGTCCGTGTTGGTCAACACCGCACAGGATGTCGCGCGCATCCTCGAGGCGGTCGATCGTCCCAACCTGAAGGCCTGTATCGACTTTGGCGCCATGGAAGTTGCCGGCGACACGATCGACGGCTACTTTGAGGTTTTGGGCGACAAGATCGTTCACACCCACTTTGTAGATGTGGGCGGCGGCACGACGCATCTTGCCTGGGGCGACGGCGAGCGTGATATGCGTGCCGACCTCGAGGCACTCATGCGCCACGGCTATACGGGCTATGTCTCGGCCGAGACGTGTGATGGCCGCTACTATCAGGATCCGTCCAAGGCGACGACTCAGGTTATCGAGATATATCGCCGTGTGACAGCGGAGATGGAAGCCGAATAACTAAACTGCGCGGTTGCGCCGGAAACGCTTGGGCGGGTCTGGCGCAACGCTTTTATAGCTGGCGAGTTGTGAGGAACCCGTTGGCAGTAGCGCTCGAAATAGACAACTATTGGCGTTGTAATACCACTCGGGCGAGGAAACCGACCGTTCGCCGCAAATCTCCGTGAGTTTGGATTGGTATTAAATAACAAGCAATCGTATGGCTATAATTGGTATCAGCAAGAAGCGCGATGTATAGAATTGCGCACATGTGATGGGAGGACACACATGAAGGAGACCGAGAAGATCGAGATCATGCACTTCGACCAGGAGGGCTACCTCGAGGACGGCAGGAACGTCTACGAGGCCGGCAAGAAGATGACCGCCCTGGCCGACCGCGTGCACGAGGAGGGCTACGACGCCGTCTTCCTGATGGGCGTCGGCGGCACCTGGGACGAGTTCATGCAGCTCGAGTACCTCATGAACAAGTTCGGCGACCGCGACCTCGAGGTCTACCTGATCCACGCCGCCGAGTGGAACGTCATGGGCCACAAGCGCATGACCGACAGGTCCGTCGTGCTGACCGCCTCCGAGTCCGGCACCACCCCCGAGGTGCTCGAGGCCGTCGGCAAGATGAGGGAGATGGGCGTGCGCGTCTTCGCCATGACCAACCCCGAGGGCAAGATCGGCCAGGCCGTGGGCGCCGAGAACTGCGTCATGATGGCCTCCGACCACGGCGCCGGCGGCTGCGAGAAGGGCTACTACCTCGCCGACTGCTTCGGCCTGCGCCTGCTCAACCGCCGCGGCTGCTTCCCCAAGTTCGACCTGTTCATCGAGCAGACGAAGGACGTCTGGAAGGACATGCTCGACATCCGCAAGCGCTTCGAGCCGCGCGCCGAGGAGCTCGCCAGGAAGTACGCGCTGGCCGACTACACCATGTTCATCGGCTCGGGCGCGCTGTGGGGCGAGACCATCCTGTACTCCATGTGCCTGCTCGAGGAGATGCAGTGGAAGCGCATCCGCCACATCACCTCGCACGACTTCTTCCACGGCACGCTCGAGCTGCTCGAGCCCGGCGTCCCGGTGTTCCTGTTCATGGGCGAGGACGAGTGCCGCGCCCTCGACGAGCGCGTCCGCGCCTTCCTCACCAGCGGCGTGACCGGCGACGAGGACTACGTCATCATCGACACCGCCGAGTACGCGATCCCGGGCCTGGACGACGACTTCCGCGTCATCGTGTCGCCGTGGATCCTGTCCGTGCTGACCACCGACCGCCTCGCGCGCAACTACGAGCTGGTCACCAAGCACAACCTCAAGTACCGCCGCTACTACCACCAGTTCGACTACTAAGAGCTGGTCACGGGTCCGATATCTTGGCTGGTTGATATCTCGATCCTGCACAAGGGCGTCCGCAATTGCGCGGGCGCCCTTTTTGCGTTGTGACAAGAGACTGCTGCTAACCGCTTGCCCTATGTTTCCAAATGAATACGGTGTGAGCCGAGGAGGACGATTCTCCCCGCAAACACTCTAGTATGCTAAAGTACCCAGAAGACCGGCGGAGCTATGCCGGTCTTCTGCTCTATATGAAACACAGCATGAGGAGGCTCACCAGATGACGGCCACACCGTGGGGATTCCGGGACATATTGCCCGAGGAGGCTCAGGCGCGCGAGGAGATCGCATGTACGGTGAAGGGCTGCTTCAGGGAGCATCATTACCTTCCGGTCGAGACACCGCTGCTCGAGGACAAGGGTTCGCTCGAGGAAGGCGGCCGCATTGCGGACACGCCGTTTAAGCTCTTTGATGACGACGGCCGCCTGTTGGTGGTCCGTCCCGACAACACGCTGCCGATCGTGCGCTTGGTTTCGACCCGCATGCGCGCTGCCGACTTGCCTCTGCGCTTACGTTACGAGGCGCCGGTGGTTCGCGAGTGTCAGCGCAATGCCGGTGGTTCGCGCCAGTTTACGCAGTTGGGCTTTGAGCTTATCGGCGCGGGCGATACCTCGGGCGATGTCGAGATTGTCTCGCTGGTCGCCGAGGCCGTGCGCGAGCTGGCACTTCCCGATGCGCGCATTATCGCAGGCAGCGTGCGTCCTTTTAAGGAATTGCTCGCGGTATGCGAGGATCGTGAGCTGGCTGCCGAGGCCCTGCGCTGCGTGCATGCCAACGACTTTGTGGGCCTCGATGCCCGCGTGGCTGCCAGCGCCAAGTCCGATGCCGTCAAGGCCGCCATTAGCGAGCTGCCGCGCCTGCACGGTGGTGCCGAGGTGCTCGACCGCGTGGATGCGCTGCTGGAGGCTGCCGGCATCGTCGCGCCGCTGACGCGCGAGCTGCGTGCCCTGGTCGAGGGCCTGGCTCCCGAGGACGCCCAGGTGCTGTCGTTCGACTTCTCCATCATGAACTCTTTCGATTACTACACGGGCCTGGTCTTTAAGGCCTATGCCGGCGGCTTGCCCGATCCGGTCGGTTCGGGCGGACGCTATGACTCCATCTTTACCGGCGCATTTGGCGATGGTATCGAGGTGCCGGCGGCGGGCTTCGCCTTTTCGCTCGAGCGCCTGGAGGCCGCGCGCACCTCGGCCGAGGATGCCGGTTCCGACGGCGATATCATAAAATAAATTTGAAGAATAG
>CABVAS010000037.1 GCA_902496375.1 uncultured Collinsella sp. | reverse complement strand
CCCGCGTCTTGCCGAGAGCTACCTCAACGACGATGCTGTGCTCACCTGTGCCGTGAAGTCGGGAGCAAAGGCGATCCATCCCGGCTATGGCTTCTTTTCCGAGAAGGCGAGCTTCGTGCGCGACTGCGACAAGTTCGGTCTGGCGTTTGTCGGTCCTTCGGCCGAGGTGATCGACAGCATGGGCGACAAGGACGCCGCACGCCGAACGGCCGCTGCTGCGGGCGTGCCCATCGTGCCGGGCTGCGATTTGCTCAAAAGCCCCGAGGAAGCAACGGCCGAGGCCGAGCGCATCGGCTGCCCCGTGCTTATTAAGGCGCGCGCGGGCGGCGGCGGTCGCGGTATTCGCAAGGTCGAGCGCGTGGAAGATGCGGCAAAGGCGTTCATCGAGGCGCGTGCCGAGGGTGAGGCCGTTTTTGGCGACGGCGAGTGCTACATGGAGAAGTTCGTTGCGCCGGCGCATCACGTTGAGGTACAGATTATGGCCGATAAGCAGGGCCATGTGTTTTCGCTCGGCGAGCGCGAGTGCTCGGTGCAGCGCCGCAACCAAAAGCTGATCGAGGAGAGCCCCGCGCCGTGCCTCGACGGACGCGATGATATTCGTGCCCGTATGCACAAGGCCGCGCGCGACCTGGCTCGTGCCGTTGGCTATGAGGGCGCTGGCACCATCGAGTTTTTGTACTCAGATGACGGCAATTTCTACTTTATGGAAATGAACACGCGCTTGCAGGTGGAGCATCCGGTTACGGAGTTTGTGACCGATACCGACCTGGTTAAGTGGCAGCTGCGCGTGGCTGCCGGCCAGCCTCTGCCCTTTGAGCAGGAGGACGTACCGGTCCGCAACCACGCCATGGAGTGCCGCATCAATGCCGAAACGCCGGACTTTCTACCGTCATGTGGAACGGTCACCGCGTTGCGTGTGCCGGGTGGTCCGCGCGTGCGCTGGGATTCCGCCATGTTTACCGGAGCGAAAGTTCCGCCGTACTACGACTCCATGCTCGGCAAGCTCATCGTGTGCGCGCCCACGCGTGACGGTGCCATTCGCAAGATGCGCTCGGCCCTGGGCGAGCTCGTGATTGAGGGCGTGAGCGAAAATAGCGAGCTTCAGCTCGACGTGCTGGCAAACGACGAGTTTTTGTCGGGCATGTATCACACCGATCTGATGGGGCATCTCTATGCTGATGAATAGAAAAGCGAAGACGGTCAATGTCCTTGAGGGGCCGATAACCGAGTCGTGCGCCGAGTTCCCCGCGCGCCACGTGTTTGTCAAATGCCCGGAGTGCCGCCGTGTGATCGATGAGGCGCGCCTGCACGACAACCTCGAGGTCTGCCCTCGTTGCGGCAAACACTTTCGCGTGAGCGGTCGCGCGCGCATGCGCATGACGGTCGACGCGGGTACCTTTGAGGAATGGGGTGCCAATCTGGCGTCGAAGGACTTCCTCTCGTTTCCCGGTTATGCCAACAAGCTTAAGAGCGTGAGCGAGCGTTCGGGCGAGCGCGATGCCGTTGTGTGCGGCAGGGGCAAAATCTGCGGCTGCGATACCGCGCTCTTCTTTATGGATGCCAACTTTATGATGGGCTCAATGGGCTCCGTGGTGGGCGAGAAGATCTGTCATGTCTTTGAGCGCGCGGCCGAGTTGGGGCTGCCGGTCGTTGGCTTTACCGTATCGGGCGGCGCCCGCATGCAGGAGGGCGTGACCTCGCTCATGCAGATGGCCAAGATTTCTGCGGCGGTTAGGCGCCACAGCGAGGCGGGCGGCCTGTATATCACGGTGCTCACCGATCCCACGACCGGAGGTGTAACCGCGAGCTTTGCCATGGAGGGCGACATTATCCTGGCCGAGCCCGATGCCCTGACGGCATTTGCCGGCCCGCGCGTGATCGAGCAGAACATGCACAAGCGTCTGCCCAAGGGATTCCAGCGTTCCGAGTTTTTGCTGGAGCACGGCTTTTGCGATGCCGTTGTTCCGCGTGGTGAGATTGCGCTCACGGTAGGCGAGCTGCTGGCGCTGCACGAAGGGCACGCGCCTGGTCTGGGGGCTCCGCATGAGATCGTGCATACGGGTCGTCGCGACAAAAAGCTGGGACACTTGTTTAAGCGCTCGGCCGCACCAAAAAGCGCGCTCGAAATCGTCAAACAGACTCGCTCGGCGAACCGCGCCACGGCAGGCGAGATGATCTCGTTGGGTCTCGACGGATTCGTAGAGCTGCACGGCGACCGCTACTTTGGCGACGATGCTGCCGTGGTGGGCGGCATCGGCTGGAAAGACGGGCGACCCGTGACGGTTATCGCCATCGAGCGCGGTACCACGACCAAAGAGCGCATGCGTCGCAACTTTGGTATGGCACATCCCGAGGGCTACCGCAAGGCACGTCGCCTGATGCACCAAGCCGAGAAATTTGGTCGGCCGGTTCTGTGCCTGGTTGATACTTCGGGCGCGTTTTGCGGCATCGGTGCCGAGGAGCGCGGCCAGGGCGAGGCGATTGCCCAGAATCTCATGGAGATGAGCGGCCTTAAGACGCCGATTGTCTCGGTGGTGACAGGCGAGGGCGGCTCTGGTGGCGCGCTGGCGCTGTCCGTGGCCGACCGCATCCTGATGCTCTCGAGCTCGGCCTATTCGGTCGTGAGCCCCGAGGCCTGTGCGTCGATCCTGTGGAAGGATACCGAGCGCGCGAATGAGGCCGCTGAGGCGCTTAAGCTCACGGCCCCCGATCTGTTGGCGCTCGGCATCATCGACGGCATTGTTGACGATAGGGGCCTGTCGCATGAGGAGATCGCCGGTGTCGTCATGTCCTCGGCATTTGATGCCTTCGATACGCTTGGGCAGCTCGACGACGCGACCCTCACAAACCTCCGCTACGAAAAGTACCGCGCAATCGGTCAGTACCGCACGATGTGACAAAGGGACAGTCCGCATGTCACATTGGGAAAGGCGTTCCATGTCACAAGTTTCTAACACCTCGTTTACAACGACGGTTTCATCAAACGCCATGGCCGTGGTGGACTATCTGTCCAAAAGCATGATGTCGGCGTTGCCGTTTATTGTCTGCGCGGCGCTGTTCCGCACCGTTGCCGTCATTATGGGCGAAGGCATGCTTGGTCTATGGCCTGCCGATTCCGAAATCTATCGCCTGTTTTACAGCTGGCTGTATAACGCTGGCTATTACTTTTTGCCCATCTATCTTGGTTGGGCCGCTGCCCGCCAGCTCGGTTGCTCGGAGCAGCTGGGCATGATGCTGGGCGGCGTATTGATTGTGCCCGATCTGCTTAAGCTCGTTGATGCCGCATCGACGACGGGGGCATCGATGACTTTCGTGTATGATCTACTTCCCGCGCCGGTCAACGATTACACGACGACTGTTATTCCGGTTCTCATCTCGGTGCCCGTGCTATGGCAGGTGGAGCGTTTCTTTAAGCGCACTATCCCTCAGGCTGTGGCGTTTTCTTTTGTACCGTTTGCAACCATGCTTGTCATGGTTCCGGTGTCGCTGTGTGTTACGGCGCCGGCAGGCAGCTATCTGGGCATGCTGTTGGGACAGCTTATGTTTATGCTTGGCAATTCCGGTGGCATCGTGTCGCTGCTCACGCTCATGGGGCTTGCCGCGGGCTGGGAGTTTCTTAAGATCGCGGGTGTCAGCAACGTTGTCCTATCGCTCGCCTATGCGCAGTTTATGAGTGTGGGAACGGATTCGTGCATCCTGATCGCCGCGACGATGGCAACGTTCGCCGTTTGGGGTATGCCCTTTGGCGCGTCGCTCCGCGTTGCGGATAAGGACGAGAAGGCGCTCATGCTGGGCTATTCAATCTCGGGGATTCTTGGCGGCGTAAGCGAGCCAGCGCTGTACGGATGCGGCTTTAAATATGGCAGGTGTCTGACGTGCATGGCCGTTGGCGGCGCCGTCGGAGGCCTTGTTGCGGCCGTGGGCCACGTTACGGCTTATACCATCGGTATGACGAATGTCCTCATGGTCATTGGCTTTGCCACGGGCGGCATCTCGAATCTGCTGTGGTGCTGCGCTGCCGGCGGCGCAGCATTTGCGGTGTCTGCGGCGCTGAGCTGCTGTTTTGGCGTGGTGCCGACAAAGATGCAGGCGGCAGAAGACGCAGCTGATTCGCTCGAAACAGTGGCGAGCGCTGCTGAAGCAAGCGCATAAATCTGTGCGACAAAAGGACGATTCCTTTGTCATATTCCAAGGCTGCGGCCCGTGTGGGCTGCGGCCTTTTTGTATCTGGAGGACAAAGTGGCTACACTACAATCCGTTTGAGCAATAGATATATAGGTAGTACCGTGGGGACTGATGAGGATGGTCGAGTGGATTGTTCGTCGTGCGCAGGGCGACCGTGCGCGCGTGGGAACGTTGACGGGCATAGTGTGTATTCTCGCCAATGTTGCGCTTTGCGCTGCGAAGGGTGCAATTGGCGTGCTGTCGGGATCGGTTTCGATTGTGGCGGACGCCATGAACAACCTGTCCGATGCCAGCTCGAACATCGTGAGCGTGCTTGGCTTTAAGCTGGCGGGCAAGCCGGCCGACCCCGAGCATCCTTACGGACATGGCCGCTACGAGTATCTCTCGGGTCTGGTCGTGGCGGCGCTCGTGCTGCTGATTGGCGTTGAGCTGGTGAAGTCCTCGGTTGAGCGCATCATCCACCCCGAACCTGTCGAGTTCTCGCTTGCCCTGGTGGCAGTCTTGGTGCTTTCGATGATTGTTAAGCTCTGGATGGCGGCCCTCAACCAAAAGCTCGGCGATCGCATTGAGTCCGAGACGTTGCATGCGACCGCTCAGGACTCAAAGAACGATGTCCTAGCTACGGGTGCCGTGCTGGCGTGCGCAATTGTTTCGCAGGTGACGCACATCAATCTTGACGCATGGGTCGGCCTTGCCGTTGGCGCCTATATCGGCTGGAGCGGCTTTGAGCTCATCCAGGATACGGTGAGCCCGCTTTTGGGCCAGGCACCCGATCCAAAGCTGGTCAAGCACATTCGAGACAAGATCATGAGCTACCCCGGCGTTTTGGGCGTTCACGATTTGATGGTTCACGACTACGGCCCGGGCAGGAAGTTCGCAAGCGCTCACGCCGAGATGGCAGCCGAGGCCAGCCCGCTGGAAAGTCACGACACGCTCGATAACATCGAGCAGTCGTTTAGGGTCGAAGACGGCATGATCGTCACGCTCCATTACGATCCCATCGTGACCGACGATCCAAAGGTGGCGAGCATGCGTCTGCGCATCAACGCTATGGCTCAAGAGATTGATAGCCGCCTCTCGATCCACGACCTACGCTGTGTTCCGGGCCCCACGCATACCAACGTGATCTTTGACTGCGTACGTCCCTCGGATTTGGCGATGAGCGCCGAGGACCTGAAGCGCGCGCTGGCGAAACGGGTCGAATCGGAATATCCCAAGTCGGTCGCCAAGATCACGATCGACGAAGACTACGTAGGCCATACCCACGAGTAGGGCTGTGCCAGCAAAGCAAGTTATACAGAAGGGGAGAGCATGAAGCGTCTATATCTACTCCGCCACGGTCAGACAGAATTCAACGTTAAAAAGCTCGTCCAGGGCCGCTGTGATTCTCCGTTGACCGATCTGGGCCGCAAGCAAGCGGGAATGGCAGCCGCATGGCTCAAAGCCCACGGCGTCGTCCCCGACAAAGTGGTCTCTTCGCCCTTAGGCCGAGCCATGGACACGGCTCAGCTCGTCGCATGCGAGCTCCTCGGCCCGGACACAGCAGTCGAGCCCTGCGAAGGCATCATCGAGCGCAGCTACGGCACCTTCGAAGAAGGCCCCCACGACGCCCTACCCACCGACGTCTGGGACCCCGGCGAGGATTTAATCCCATTCGGAGGAGAAGGAAGCCATGCGCTGCAAGAGCGCATGGTGGCCACCCTCACCAATCTCATGAGCGCTAAGGACACCGAAACCCTCCTAGCAGTAAGCCACGGCAGCGCCAGCCGCCAATTCATCAAGGCTGCAGCCCCAGAGAGCTTCGAGCTCCCAACAAAACTCCCCAACTGCGCCATCATGGTTTTCGATTTCGAAGAGTCAGCGCCACAAGCAGAAGGCGAGCCAATGCAATGCAAGTTCACCCTTCAGCAAATAGTGGACCCCCAACAAAGTAATTAGCTGAGCGAGCAGAGTTAAGCAGACATCAACGTGTCGTCTCCCGAGCTTGGCAGAGGGGCGGCGAAATATATTAAGTTTGTCGCGAGTTCCGCACGCAAAGGAAAGCACTTAATGTGCTTTCCGTCTTGCGCAGGACTGTAGAGCAGCAAACTTAATATATTTCGCCGCCCCTCTGCCGAGCCCAGGCGACGTCCCCACACTTTACCTGCGTAAACAATGTGAGTGAAATATGAATCTCGATGGATACGCCCGCAGCCGTGTATACTAAACAGCTGTGTGTAACCAGGGGAGTATTCTGGCTGGACAAAATGCCTGCTTAATAGGGTTGTCAGGTAGTCCGGGCGAAATACAAGGCTGGGGAGCACGTCGTGTAAGTAGTGGTCCTCTAGGGGCGTACGCTCGGTGGTGTACGCATTGTCCCAAGACCACGCGAGAGTTGGGATCATATCTTGATCAGCATGATTCTCGGCCGCAAGATTGGCATGACCCAGGTTTGGGACGAGGACGACAACGTCGTTCCCGTCACGGTCATCCAGGCTGGCCCCTGCGCTGTCTCGCAGGTTAAAACTCAGGCAACCGACGGCTATGACGCCGTCCAGATCGGTTTCGGCGACATCAAGGCCAAGAACGTGAACAAGCCCATGGCTGGTCACTTCGCCAAGGCTGGCGTCGAGCCTGTCCGTTTCCTTCGTGAGGTCCGCGTCGAGAACGGCGAGGAGCACAAGGTCGGCGAGGTTGTCACCGTCGCTGATTTCGCTGATGTCGAGAAGGTCGACGTCATCGGTACCTCCAAGGGTAAGGGCTTCCAGGGTCGCATCAAGCGCTGGGGTCAGCGCCGCGGTCCTATGACGCATGGTTCTCACTTCCAGCGTCACCCCGGTTCTATCGGTCAGTGCGCCTATCCTGCGCGCGTCCTCAAGGGCGTCAAGATGGCCGGTCACATGGGTAACGAGCGCGTTACCGTCAAGAACCTTTCCGTTGTCCGCATCGATGCCGAGCAGAACCTCATCTTGGTCAAGGGCGCTGTCCCGGGTGCCAAGAATGGTCTCGTCGCCATCCGTATGGCCTAAGGGCCCAGCCCATTTAGCCCAGCGTCATACCAAGGAGAACACTTAAATGGCAAAGTTTGAAGTAAAGAACAGCGAGGGCAAGAAGGTCGCCGAGGCCGAGCTCGCCGCTGAGGTGTACGGCATCGAGCCGAACATCCACGTTATGCACCACATCGTCAAGTGCCAGATGGCCTCTTGGCGTCAGGGCACCCAGTCCGCTAAGGGCCGCTCTGAGGTTTCCGGTGGCGGCAAGAAGCCTTGGCGTCAGAAGGGCACCGGCCGTGCCCGCCAGGGTTCCATCCGTGCTGCCCAGTGGCGTCACGGTGGCGTTGTCTTCGCCCCCAAGCCCCGTTCCTACGCTAAGCGTATGAACAACAAGGAGGTCAAGCTGGCTATGCGCTCCGCGCTGTCCGCCAAGCTGGCCGATGGCGAGCTCGTGCTCGTCGACGACTACGGCTTCGAGAAGCCTTCCACCAAGGCTGCCGTCGCCATGCTCAAGGCTCTCGGCCTTGAGGGCAAGCGTCTGACCATCATCGTTCGCGATGAGGACGTCAACGCCTACCTGTCGTTCCGCAACATTCCCAAGACGTTCATCATCACCGCTGACGAGGCCAACACCTACGATCTCGTCAACAACAACGCCGTGCTGATGCCCGCCGACATCGCCGCTCACTTCGGGGAGGTGCTTGCATAAATGACCGCCCACGAGATCATCATCCGTCCGATCGTGTCCGAGCGTTCCTTCTCCGGCATGGAGCTGAACAAGTACACGTTCGAGGTCGCCAAGGATGCTAACAAGTATCAGATCAAGGACGCTGTCGAGGAGATCTTCGGCGTCAAGGTCGTTCGCGTGAACACCCTGACGGTCAAGCCCAAGACCAAGCGCGTGCGCTATGTCGCCGGCAAGACCCGTTCTTGGAAAAAGGCCATCGTCACGCTGGCCGAGGGCGACACCATCGAGGTCTTTGGCAACCAGGCCTAAGACTCGCTGCTGTTGAGTGAGCTCATGCCTCCCAAAAAGGGGAGGCGAGAGCTCAAGGTTTTGGGCGTATAAAATGGACACGCCCGGAACCGTGTATACGTCCGGTGTCATCGCACCCGAGGCAGAACCTCGAATCCCTGTCTGCGATGGCTAACGGATTCCTATTGAAAGGGATTGTAATGGCTGTAAAGCACCTTAAGCCGACCTCCGCTGGTAGGCGTTGGCAGACGATCTCCGACTTCTCCGAGATCACCTGCACCAAGCCCGAGAAGTCTCTTCTCGAGCCCCTGCCCAAGAAGGCCGGTCGTAACAACAACGGCCGCATCACCACCCGCCACCAGGGCGGCGGCGTGAAGCGTCGTTACCGCGTGATCGACTTCAAGCGCAACAAGGACGGCGTGCCCGCCAAGGTTGCCACGATCGAGTACGATCCGAACCGTTCCGCTCGCATCGCTCTGCTGCACTACGCTGACGGTGAGAAGCGCTACATCCTGGCCCCCAAGGGCCTCGAGGTCGGTCAGACCATCATGTCCGGTTCTGACGCCGACATCAAGCCGGGCAACGCTCTGCCCCTCGCCGACATCCCCGTCGGCACGCTCATCCACGCCGTCGAGTTCCAGCCGGGCAAGGGCGCTGCTATCGCCCGTTCCGCCGGTAACTCCTGCCAGCTGATGGGTAAGGAGGGCAAGTACGCCATCGTCCGTATGCCTTCCTCCGAGATGCGCCGCATCCTCGTTACCTGCCGCGCCACCGTCGGTGAGGTCGGCAACGCCGATCACTCCAACATCGTCATCGGCAAGGCCGGCCGTAAGCGTCACATGAACGTGCGCCCGACCGTCCGCGGTACCGTCATGAACCCTGTCGACCACCCGCACGGCGGTGGCGAGGGCAAGAACCACACCTCTGGTCGTCCCTCCGTTACCCCCTGGGGTAAGCCGACGAAGGGCCTTCGTACGCGCAAGAAGAAGAAGGTCTCGAACCAGCACATCATTCGTCGCCGTAAGAAGTAATTTCGGATACCGAGTTTTAGGAGAAAGCACTTATGAGCAGAAGTCTCAAAAAGGGCCCGTTCGTGGAGACTCGCCTTCTCTCGCGTATCACCGCGATGAACGAGGCTGGCAAGAAGGACGTCGTGAAGACCTGGTCCCGCGCGTCCACCATCTTCCCCGAGATGGTTGGTCACACCATCGCCGTCCACGACGGCCGCAAGCATGTGCCCGTGTATGTTACCGAGTCCATGGTTGGTCACAAGCTCGGCGAGTTCGCGCCGACTCGTACGTTCCGTGGCCACAAGGCCAAATAGGGGGTTAACCGTAAATGGCAACTAAGTCTATTGAAACTGAGGCCACCGAGGTTCGCGCCGTCGCTAAGTACGTGCGTGTTTCCCCCAGCAAGGCCCGCCTGGTGGTCGATCTGATCCGCCGCAAGCCTGTCGCTCAGGCCTTCGACATCCTCCACTTCTGCGACCGCGCCGTCGCCGTGGATGTCGAGAAGGTTCTCCGTTCCGCCGTTGCGAACGCCGAGAACAACAACGGTCTGCGTGCCGACAACCTGGTTGTCGCCGCTGCCTATGTTGACGAGGGTCCGACGCTTAAGCGCATCCGTCCCCGCGCCAAGGGTTCCGCTTCTCGCATTCTGAAGCGTACTTCCCACATCACCGTCGTCGTTGCTCCTCGAAAGGAGGCGTAAAGCTGTATGGGTCAGAAAGTCTACCCCACCGGCTTCCGTCTTGGCATCACCGAGAACTGGCGCTCCCGCTGGTTCGCAGAGAAGGATTACGCTAAGACCCTCGGTAACGATCTCGAGATCCGCAAGTACCTCGAGAAGCGTCTTTCCCGCGCAGCTGTCTCCCGCGTCGAGATCGAGCGCGCTGGCGACAAGGTGAAGGTCATCATCCTCACCGCTCGCCCCGGCGTTGTCATCGGTAAGAAGGGTGCCGAGATCGATACCCTCCGCACCGAGCTCGAGAAGGTCGCTGGCGTCTCCAAGGGCCAGCTCTCCGTCGACGTTGTCGAGATCAAGCGCCCCGAGCTCGACGCCAACCTCGTTGCTCAGTCCATCGCTGAGCAGCTCGAGGGCCGCGTTGCCTTCCGTCGCGCTATGCGCAAGGCTGTCCAGTCCGCCCGCAAGGCCGGCGCCAAGGGCATCCGTATCCAGTGCTCCGGTCGTCTCGGCGGTGCCGAGATGGGCCGTCGTGAGTGGTACCGTGAGGGTCGCGTGCCTCTGCACACCCTCCGCGCCAAGATCGACTACGGCACGGCTGTCGCCAGCACCACCATGGGTGCCTGCGGCGTGAAGGTCTGGATCTACCTGGGCGAGAAGCTCCCGG
>CABVAS010000036.1 GCA_902496375.1 uncultured Collinsella sp. | reverse complement strand
ATCTATAGATTCTTACGGGGCACCCCCCTCCACAGCGCCTATGCCAGCTTGTCGATTTGCCCAATCTCCCAGAGCGGAATGTTGACGAGCGTGCCCTCGTCTCTATATGCCGCTAACGATGTTCTCACGCAGCGCTCAAGCTTGAACTTCTCGCAGGCAATCCTCAGGCTCTTTGCTTTGAGATTCTCTGCCGCCTTGACCTCGAGCGGAAGCACGGTCCCCGCATGGTCGATGGCAAAGTCAGTCTCTGCATTGCCGGAGGAGGATGACCAATACGCGGGAGTTTTGCCTTGGAGCAAAAGTTCCTGTGCGACGTATTGCTCGGTCAGCGAGCCTTTGAACTCCGTAAAAACTGCAGGCCCGTTCAGAACAATGGCTGGCGTGAGGCCGGAGAGTGCTCCGAGGATGCCGGTGTCGATGCAGAACAGCTTGAAGCCCGAGAGATCCTCGTAGCTTGTGAGCGGTGCTCTTAGGGCGGAAACACGTGGTACCTTATGAACGATTCCATAGTCCATGAGCCACTGGAGGCTTTCCTCAAAATCGCGTGCGCGCGCCCCGGGACGAAGCGCACCGTAGACGAACTTCTTGTTTTCCTTTGCGAGCTGGCCGGGAAGGGATTTCCAAATCAGCCTCATGCGCTCGACGATGCGGGCTGGCGCATGCTTGCCAAAATCGGATTCGTAAGCTTCGATGATTTGCTGCTGAAGCCTGCGAGCCTCGATGAAATCGTGGGAGGCGGCGAAAGCGGAGACAACTTCTGGCATGCCACCAACAACGAGGTATTCCTTGAGCAGGCTCTCGAGCTTTTCGGAAACGTTTGCCAGCAGGTCCATGTCTGCGGCAAGGATGGCATCTGCGAGCGGATCGCCATCGACGGCACGAACGAACTCGACAAACCCCATGGGGCGCATGGTGAGCTGGTCGATCTTGCCGACGGGGAACGACTCGTTTTCGCGTCGGAGCGCGAGCCCCATATAGGAGCCGGCTGCCACGATATGGTATTCCGGCGCAAGCTCGTTGAAGTATTTGAGCGAGGTGATGCCACGCGGTGCCTCTTGGATTTCGTCGAAGATGATGAGTGTGTCTGTCGGCGTTATGGTCTGGCCGCGCAGGAGCTCTATCTGGGAGATGATGCGTTTGGGGTCAAGGCTTCCGTCGAACAGCGAACGTGCGCCCGGTTCGAGCATAAAGTCAAAGAGGATGACGTTTTGATACTGCTGGCCTGCGAATTCGTTGAGAAGCCAGGTTTTTCCCGTCTGGCGGGCCCCCTTAAGCAGGAGGGGCTTGCGGTTTGTCCTAGATTTCCAAGCGATGAGTTCGTTCATTAGCTGTCGCTGCATATTGCCTCCTAACGATCATGGTTAGTATAAGACCGTTTTGGTCTTTCCATCGAAAAATGTGGGAGTGAACCACGTTTTCCCATCGAATAATGTGGAAGGAAACCACGTTTTTCCATCGAATAATGTGGAGGTTTGGGTCGGCACCTAGGGACGTTCCTTTTCTGCCGGCAGTTTGGGACACTCCTTGTTTTGGTGCAAATTAGCTACCCTTGCACCGGAAAGCGGCGCCCGTCGGCGATGTTGCCGGCGGGCGCCGTTGTCGTGTAGGCGCTATTTGTTGAGTGCGGGCGTTCGAGCTCGCATGCTACAGTGAGTCGATAAAGCGCTGTTGGGCGACGCGGCCGGCTTCGTCCCATTTAAAGACGCCGGCGTTGTCGAGCACGTGGCCAAACACAACGCCGACCTCCTCGTGCAGGATGTCGATGGCGTTGTCGGCTGTAAGCTCGTCGGCGCGGCGGGCAAAGACGTCCTCGGCCCACGCGGCGTGGCTGCGGCAAAGGTCGTCGCCCTCGAGCGCGCCAGCAAGGTCGTAGCTGGCATCGGCCTTGGCTGCCAGCAAGTGCTCGCGGACAGCGCCGAGCTCGGGAACCAAGCGCGGCGGCAAAATGGCCAGGCCCATGACCTCGATCAGGCCGATGTTCTCCTTCTTAATGTGGTGGTACTCGGCATGCGGGTGGAATACGCCCAGCGGATGCTCGTCGGTCGTGATGTTGCAGCGAAGCGCCAGGTAGGCCTCGTAGATCTCGCCGCCGGCATTGCCGCGGGAGTCGACGCGGCGGATGACGGGCGTCACGGTGTTGTGCGCCACGCCGTCGGCTGTGTGCGCGATGACGCCCGCAGACTCATCGGTCCACTCGCGCCAGGCGAGGATAATCTTCTCGGCGGCGTCGAGCAGCTGAGCGCGGTCGTGCGAGCGCAGTCGCAGCACCGAGATCGGCCACTGCAACACGGTACCGCTGACCTGGTCAAAGCCGGGCACGCTAAACTGCGAGACCTCGGCGGCATGCATCATGGGGAACTCGTGCGCGCCGCCCTGGAAGTGGTCGTGCGACAGAATCGAGCCGCCCACGATGGGCAGGTCGGCGTTGGAGCCGATGAAGTAGTGCGGGAACAGGTCCACAAAATCGAGCAGGCAGGTCAGGCCCTTACGGTCGACGTGCATCGGGCGATGCTCGGAGCTCATAGCAATGCAGTGCTCGTTGAAGTACGCGTACGGGCTGTACTGGAAGCCCCAGCGCTCTCCGTTGAGCTGAATGGGGATAATGCGCAGGTTCTGTCGGGCGGGGTGGGCGCCGCCGTCGGCTGCAGCGGAGCGTCCAGGGTAGCCCTCGTTCTCGATGCACAGCTGACAGGCGGGATACTTCTCGCTCGTGTTTTTGGCGGCACCGGCCGCGGCAATATCGCGCGGGTCCTTCTCAGGCTTGGACAGGTTGATGGTGATCTCCAGGTCGCCCCAGTTGGTGGGGGTGCTCCATTTGATATTGCGCGCGATGGCGGCGCGGCGCACGTAGCCGGCGTCGCAGCATAGACCGTAGAACCAGTCGGTTGCGGCGCGGGGCTCGTTGACACCAATGCGGCCGTTGAATTCCTCGTTTACAACCGAAGGCCTCGGCATCAGCACGCCCATGATGCGCATGGCGATGCGATCGCGGCCAGACGCCGTGTCCTCGGCGGCGCCGTTGGCAACGGCAGCCTCGGAAAGCGCGGCAAGCGTGCCTTCAAGGTCAAAGTTGGGGAGTGTATCGGGGTGCAAGAGCGAAATCTTCTCGGTCTTGAGCGCCCAGGCCATGTCGAGTGCGGGGCCCGTGGCGCCGATGCACTCCAGAATGGTGTTGTAGGCCCAGATGCGGTCGTCCTGTCCGATCATCGATCGGTGAATAGCGTACTCGATGAGGCCCTGCACAGCTTTGCGCACGTCAGTCATTACAGCCATGCCGCGTAAGCCCCCTTGTCAGAAATCGCGTAGTGGCGGGCAGATCCCTCGCCCAGCCAGCCGTTCATCTTGGCAATGAAGGTGTCGACCAGATCGAGCGGCACGAAGGCTTGGATGGTGCCGCCAAAGCCGCCACCGTGAATACGAACGGCACCGCGGCCGTCGAGTACGTGCTCGGCCAGCGCCAGGGCATACATCGAAGGCTGCTCGGAGCCCAGCTTGGCAACGACATTCTGCAGGTACATGGCAGAGCTGGCGCCGGACTCGCGCGTCAGGACCAGGAACTGGTCGATGTCGCCGGCGTTCAGGGCCGCCCAGCGCTTGTCGACCAAGCCGTTCTCGTACCAGTAGTGAACGGCGCGCAGGCAGGTGCGGTCGCCCAGCTTGGCGCGCAGCTCGGGGAGCTTTGCGTCAAAATCGGCAACGTTTACCTCGCACAGGCGTGCCTTGCCAAACTCGGCGGCGACGTCCTGCATCTCGCGCGGAACGGCGGCGTAGTCGTCGGTAGCTGCCACATGGTCGGCACCGACCTTAACGAGCACGAGCGCATAGCCGTGATCCTCAAAGTTGAGCTCGAGCTTCTGGGTCTTAGGCTGAGCCTGGTCCTCAAAGTCCATGTAGGCAAGGCCGCCCAAGCAAACGGCGGCCTGGTCCATAAGACCGCAGGGCTTGCCGTAATAGTTGTTCTCGGTGCGCTGGCTCATCTGGGCGAGTGCGACGGGCTCAATCGCGGGCGCGCCCCAGAGCGTCTCCATGGCGCGGCCGTACGCCGCCTCGACGGCAGCGGAGCTCGAAAGACCGCCGCCCGAGGGGACGGAGCAGGTAAAGGCAAAGTCGAAGCCCTTGGGCTCAACACCAAGCGCTGCGATCTCGTGGGCCATGCCGCGGACGAGACTTGCGGATGTGCCCTTCTCGGACTCCTGAACGTCTAGCGTGTCGAGCGCGATTTCAAACGTGGGATAGCCCTCGTCGGCTACGCGAACCTTGTTGGAATCGGTTGCCACGGCGATGCCGTCGACGGCGACATCGAGCGAGCCGGCGATAACGTGGCCACCCTCGTGGTCGGTGTGGTTGCCGCTGATCTCGGAACGGCCGGGCGCGTGCACGTAGAGCACCTGGCGGTCGCCGATGGGGCCAAACTCCTCCTCGAACAGCTTGGTGAGCGTGGCGAATGTCTTTTCGTCGGGGGTGGTCATGGGAGTCCTTTCCTTGGCGTGCCGGGTGGGTTTTGCGTCGTTATGAGTACGTTAACAACTTGTAGCGGCATGAACCAAGTGTTCACGATACCGCACGTTACGAGCTATGTTAACGTACTCATAACACAACGCCTGTCACTTTTTGAGAATCTGGTAATCGGTAGAAATACAGCCGTGAACGGTGCTGCCGTATGGACTTATAAAGCAGAAGAGGTGCAGATAGAAAAAGTAGAGTACGTTAACATGCGTCCGACGATAGTGGGCCTCGGCGCGGGATGGATTTCTGCCCGGGCCGGCATTCACGCTATTCAGATCTCGCAAGGGTGAAGGTGATCCTGTGGCAAGGCGCCCGTCCAACGATACAGGTACGCGTCCGGTCTCCATGGCCGACGTCGCCCGCGCTGCTGGCGTTTCGCAGCAGACAGTTTCTCGCGTCGCCAACGGCTTGCCTAACGTCAACGAGCAGACGCGCCAGCGCGTGCAAGCCGCTATGCAAGAGCTCGGCTTTCGTCCGAGTTATGCCGGTCGCTCGCTGCGCGACGGCCGTTACCATTCGGTCGGCCTATGCATCAACGATGTCACCAAGTTTGGCAACCTCTCAATGATCGACGGGATCGCCAGCGCTGCTCGCAAGCATAATTGCGCCATCACGCTGGTCGAGATGTCCAAGACCGAGGAGTTTTCGCTTGCCGAGGCAACGCGTCGTATGGCGGCGCTGCCAGTCGATGGCATCATCATCGGCATGAGTCGCATGGCGCCCGATTTCGAGACGTTTGATCCACTGCCGGGTATCGGCACGGTTATCGTCACCATGTATGCGCACCCACGGGTGACTACGGTCGATTCCGACCATTACGGCTGCTCGCTCTTGCTAATGGATCACCTGTTTGAGCTGGGGCACGAGCAGATTCGCTATATTGGCGGCCCGTCGTTCTCGGTCGACGAGCAATTTCGTCGCGCCGGTTGGCAAGATGCACTCGAGCGTAAACACATCGAGCCGGTAGAGCCGCTCGAGGGTGACTGGTCTGCCAACAGCGGTTACGAAGCCGGCAGGTATCTGGCCGAGCACGACCGCACTATGACGGCGATCTATGCGGCAAACGATCAGATGGCAAATGGCGCGATTGCCGCGCTGCGCGATAGCGGCCTGCGCGTGCCCGAGGACGTGAGCGTGGTGGGTGTCGACGATTCGCTCGATGATTTTGTCGCGCATAACGAGCTCACGACCGTTCGATTCGATTTGCATCAGCGCGGACGCGAGGTATTCGAGCATGCGGTTCCCGAGGCGGGTACGGCGGGCAAAACCGTTGCCATTCGTATTCCCGGCCAGCTCATTATTCGACATAGCACGGCGATACCACACTCATAGTTTGCGCAGGTAAACGGCGCTTTATCGCATTTCAATAACAATCGGTATGGATGCCGGCAGATAACAGTTGGGATGCTGCCGAGTGCTATGATAGACGGGTTCTTTTGTCTATCTAGGAGGCTTTGCCTGATGGAGATCACCAAGGATATCCGCTACATCGGTGTCGACGATCACGACATTGACCTGTTCGAGGGCCAGTACGACGTGTCCGAGAACGGTATGGCATACAACAGCTACGTTATCTTGGGCGAAAAGATCGCTGTCGCCGATTCGGTCGACGGTGGTTTTGTTGACGAGTGGCTCGGCAACCTCGAGGCCGCGCTCGATGGACGTACGCCCGACTACCTGGTTATCCATCACATGGAGCCCGATCACTCCGCCGGTATCGCCGCCTTTATGGAGCGCTATCCCCAGGCACAGATTGTGGCCAGCATGGGCGCCTTCCGCATGATGGTCAATTACTTTGGCACCGACTACCCCGAGCGTAAGATGGTCGTCAAAGATGGCGACGTGCTCGACCTGGGCGGCCACAGCCTGACGTTTGTCGGCGCCCCCAACGTGCACTGGCCCGAGGTGCTGTTCTCTTACGAGGCCACCGACAAGGTGCTCTTTAGTGCCGACGGTTTTGGCAAGTTCGGTGCTAACGACATCGAGGATCCCGAGGGCTGGGCTTGCGAAGCGCGCCGCTACTACTTTGGCATCGTCGGTAAGTTCGGCAAGTTCGTGCAGGCCGTGCTCAAGAAGGCCGCCGATCTGGATATCCAGATCATCTGCCCGCTCCATGGTCCTGTGCTGACCGAGAACCTGGGCTACTACCTCGACACTTACAACACCTGGTCGAGCTACCAGCCCGAGGACGAGGGCATCACGATCGCCTATGCGAGTGTGTATGGCCATCTGAAGGCTGCCGTTGAGGAGCTCGCATCTGCGCTCGAGGCCCGCGGCCAGAAGGTCTCCGTCTTTGACTTGGCTCGCGACGATATGGCCGAGGCCGTTGAGGACGCGTTCCGCTATGACCGTCTGGTGCTCGCCTCCATTACCTATCAGGGCGAGATCTTCCCGTTCATGAGCACCTTTATCCACACGCTTGCCGGGCACGCCTATCAGAATCGTACGGTGGCACTCGTCGAGGCCGGCTCCTGGGCGCCCGCTGCCGCCAAGGTTATGACCAAGGAGCTCGAGGGTATGAAGGACATCGCTCTGGCGCAGAACAAGGTGACCGTGCTGGGTTCGCTCAACGACGCCTCGCGCGCTCAGATCGAGGCCCTTGCCGACGAGCTTTCCAAGTAGCGATATTTCGCTTTTAACGAGCAAAACCACCACAAAGGGGACAGGCACCTTTGTGGTGGTTTTTGTTTAAGCGCCGGCGATGACGAGATTTGGGCGGGCGTCGTCGACGGTCTCGGCGATTGAGGTGGCGACGGCGCCATCGGGATCACGGTCCATCACGATGGTGTCGACATCGGTCAGCTCGGCAAAGCGGTACATGCCGCGTCCGTTAACCTTGCTGGCGTCCATAAGGGCGACGCTTTGACGGGCGGCACCGACCATAGCCGCTTTGGTCTCGGCCATCTGCGGAAAGTCGGTCGTAAAGCCGCAGCCGGGAACAAAAGCTCCAGGGCACATGACGGCAAGATCGGCGTGGACCATTTGGAGCGCTTGCATAGTGAGCGGGCCGTACAGATAGCGATGACCTTTGCGCAGTGCCCCGCCCAGCATGACGACATCGACCGAGGGCATGCTTTCGTCGATGTAATCGGCGATGGTAATGTCGGCCGTGATAACGGTGATGCCGTCGCGCTGATCGAGGAGCCGGACGAACTCGAGCGCCGTGGTGCCCGAGTCAACGAGCAGCGTGTCGCCGTCATTGACGAGCTCGATGGCGCTTTGCGCGATGGCCTGCTTGGCGGCGACGTTGACGTTGATGCGGCGATCCTGCGTGGAGACGGTCAGGCGTTTGTGGAGCGAGACGGCACCGCCGTGCGTGCGGCGCAGCTTGCCTGCTTCGGCGAGCGCGTCCAGGTCGGCGCGGGCGGTGACGGAGGACACGCCAAAGGTCTGGGCGATTTCTGCTACCTGCACCGAGGCATTATGATCGAGCATTTCCAAAATGGCGGTACGGCGTTCGTCGGCAAAGGCACGGTTGGTGGCATGGGCCATGCTTGCTCCATTCTCGGCTAAATTTGCAGGAATTGTGTTGACTCT
Organism: uncultured Collinsella sp.; assembly: GCA_902496375.1. Classification (GTDB taxonomy): domain Bacteria; phylum Actinomycetota; class Coriobacteriia; order Coriobacteriales; family Coriobacteriaceae; genus Collinsella. The sequence continues at coordinate 2,445 of CABVAS010000036.1, read as the reverse complement.
ATTTTCGTTCATTTTCTTTTTGAGTAAGAAAACACCTTTCGATTACTTATCTTTTCTATAAAAGAAAGACGCTGAACGCCCAAAATTCAATATCGAACATGTCCACTCGGCTCATATTCCTTCCGTTTACTTTTCAAAAACGACGGTATTGACCTGCATGGGCTCAATATCTCGCGCGTGTAAAGCCGCTGAATTTCATACAATGGGCGCAGCAAAACGCAAGGTAAAACGCCTTGTGAACAACTACGCCCGATGTCCAGATGCGGGCGAGGGAGAGGAGCAAACGCTCATGGCACTTGTTACCACCGAAAAGATGCTCAAGGACGCTCAGGCCGGCCACTACGCCGTCGGCGCGTTCAACGTCGAGAACCTCGAGTTTGTTATGGCCGTTCTGGCCGCTGCCGAGGAGACCAAGTCCCCCGTCATCATGCAGACCACCCCGGGCACCATCAAGACCGCTGGTCTGGACTACTTCTACGGCATGGTCAAGGCTGCCGCCGAGCGCGCTTCCGTGCCCGTCGCTCTGCACCTCGATCACGGCGATGGCTATGACCGCTGCATGCAGGCTTTCCGCACCGGCTACACCTCTGTCATGATCGACGGTTCGCACGAGTCCTTCGAGGACAACATTGCCCTGACCAAGTCCGTCGCCGACGCTGGCCGCGCCATGGGCGTGCCCGTCGAGGCTGAGCTCGGTAAGGTTGGCGGCAAGGAGGACGACGGTCCCGCGGTTGAGGGCGAGAGCCCCTACACCGATCCTGCCGAGGCCAAGGAGTTCGTCGAGCGTACCGGCTGCACCTCCCTCGCAATTGGCGTTGGCACCAGCCACGGTGTGTACACGAGCGATCCGCACATCGAGCAGTCCGTGGTCAAGGCCATCCGCGACGCCGTCGACGTGCCGCTGGTTCTGCACGGCACCTCCGGTGTGCCCGATGAGCAGGTCGCCGAGGCCGTGAAGAACGGCATCTGCAAGGTTAACTACGCCACCGAGCTGCGTCAGGCCTACACCAAGGGCTTCATGGCCTACATGGCCGAGAACCCCGCCTGCTTCGATCCCAAGAAGCCGGCCAAGGAGGGCATGCGTGAGATCACCGAGCTGGTTAAGATCCGCATGACCAACCTCAACTCCGTGGGCAAAGCAGAGTAACAGCAAGGGTACTCCGACTCGCTATATATCCCGGGGAGGGACGAGGGCTTAGTTCCCCAATCGTCCTCGGGCATGCAAAAAGCCTCGCTGCGCACTTCGTGCGGCGAGGCTTTTTGCCCCCTGCGGAAAGATTGGGGAACTAAGCCCTCGTCCCTCCCAGGTTGACCTACTCGAGGTCGTCGCCCTTGTGGCGTTGGGGCGGAAAGGGGTGGGGCGCGAGGGGCGCTTTGTTGATGAGGGGCTAGTATGCCCGGGCTTGGTTGGGGAATGACTTGTTTAGGGCTGCTTGGAGCTTTTCGAAGGATGCTCGCAGGTTGAGATTCTGATCGGTTGAGCGTTTTGCTTTTGTGGTGGGGGAGTCGAGGAGGCCGTTTCTCTGTGTCGGGGGGAAGGAGAAAAGGTCTGCATGTTTTAGGGATGGCTGCTGTGCTGCGTCATTGGAAGAATGCATGCTTATGCGGCCTCCTCGATGTCCACCAAAAGGTTGCGCACGGGGTGTGCTGCTAGGTCCCGTGCGTTGGCAGTATTATGCCGCGGCTGCTGCAAAGAAGCGCTAAAGAAAGGCTTAACCTGGTTTGATGTTACGATGAAACTGCAGGTCAGAGGTATCGAGTAACACTCTTGAAAGGTTTTGAGCTTAAGGGCTTTCTAAGGTTTGTGACGTGGATGTGGCTCGCCTGTGTGGGGCGTGTGGACGGCTCGCTCCTAGCGCTGCGGCTCTGCGGCGCGCACCTGCTCGATGACCTTTTCCATGGTGGCGTCGATGCGGTCCTTTTTGAGCTCACATTCCCAGATGGTGATGCGCGTCCAGCCCATTTGGGTAAGTGCGTTGATGGCAGCGCGGTCGCGCTCGACGTTGCGACGGAACTTTGCCTCCCAAAACTCAACGTTGCGCTTGGGCTGGCTCGGATTGCACTTGGGGCAGCGGTGCCAAAAGCAGCCGTTGACGAAGATGGCGATCTTGCGCCCGGGAAAGGCGATATCGGGCTTGCCGGGAACCTTCCATTCCAAGCGATAGCCCGTAAGGCCTGCTGCGCGCAGGCGCTGTCGTACGAGTAGCTCGGGTTTGGTGTTGGCGCGCTTGTTGCCCTTCATGGACTTTTTGATGGCGGCGCGACGGCGCACGAGCTCACGCTCGTCGGCGGAGAGGTCCGAGGTGTCGATGCCGTCGAGCAGACCGGGCTTGGGACGTTTTTTGCTGCGGCGCTTAGGTGCGCGCTTGGGTTTGGTGGCGGGCTCGTCGGTCGTGGCGGCCTCGGCGTCGTTGGCGGCGACGTTGGCCTTAAGCCGATCTTCCT
>CABVAS010000035.1 GCA_902496375.1 uncultured Collinsella sp. | reverse complement strand
GCCGTCACGGCCGGTGCGGCCGCCCAACAGGATGATCTTGTCGGTGGGGGCGGGGCACTCGCGACGCACGTGGTTTGCCGGGGTAGCGCCCACGACGGCGCCGACCTCCATGCGCTTGGCCACGTAACCGGGGTGATAGAGTTCGTTGACCTGACCGGTGGCAAGGCCGATCTGGTTGCCGTAGCTGGAGTAGCCGGCGGCGGCAGTGGTCACGAGCTTGCGCTGCGGCAGCTTACCCTCGAGCGTCTCGGAAACCGGGACGGTGGGGTCACCGGCGCCGGTGACACGCATGGCCTGGTACACGTAGCTGCGGCCCGAGAGCGGGTCGCGGATGGCGCCGCCCACGCAGGTGGCGGCACCGCCGAAGGGCTCGATCTCCGTGGGGTGGTTGTGCGTCTCGTTCTTGAAGAGGAACAGCCAGTCCTCGTCCTGCCCATTCACGTCCACCTTCACCTTGACGGTGCAGGCGTTGATCTCCTCGGACTCGTCGAGGTTCTTGAGGATGCCCTGCTTCTTGAGCCACTTGGCGCCGATGGTGCCCATGTCCATGAGGCAGACGGGCTTGGCGTCGCGGCCGAGTTCGTGGCGCATCTCCATGTAACGGTCGAAGGCTTGCTGCACCACAGCGTCGTCGATCGTCACGTCGTCCAGGACGGTGCCGAAGGTGGTGTGGCGGCAGTGGTCGGACCAGTAGGTGTCGATCACGCGAATCTCGGTGATGGTGGGGTCGCGGTCCTCATCGCGGAAGTACTGCTGGCAGAAGGCGATGTCCGCCTCGTCCATGGCAAGGCCGCGATCGGCGATAAAGGCGGCAAGGCCGGCCTCGTCGAGCTCGCGGAAGCCGTCGAGCACCTCGACGGGCTGGGGCTCGGGGGTCTCCATGTACAGCGTCTCGGGCAGGTCGAGCGAGGCGATGCGTGCCTCGACGGGGTTCACCACGTAGTGCTTGATGGCATCGATGGCGGCCTCGTCCAGAGCGCCCGAGATCATATAGACCTTGGCGGAGCGCACAGCGGGGCGCTCGCCCTGGCTGATGAGCTGCACGCACTCGCTGGCGGAGTCGGCGCGCTGGTCAAACTGGCCAGGCAGGAATTCGACGGCAAAGACGGCGCCATCGCTTGCGGGGAGCTCGTCGTAGGTCACATCGACCTGGGGCTCGCTAAAGACGGTTGGCACGCAGGAGCGGAAAAGCTCCTCGTCGATGCCCTCGACGTCGTAGCGGTTGATGATCCTCAGGGCCTCGATGCCCTTGATGCCGAGAATTTCGGTCAGCTCGCCCTTGAGCTGCTGAGCCTCGACGTCGAACCCGGGTTTCTTCTCCACGTAGATACGAGAGACCATTGGTTCCTGCCTTCCTGATCGGTTGGGCGTACGGTACGGTATGCGGCAGCGGTCGGTTTACGGGACAAGCCTCGCGGTCGCCTTGAGCCACATGTTTGTAAACCTCACTATGATACGACAGCTCGCGGCGCGTTGAGGACGGCGAGGGTGCTACAGTGAAGCGCAAACAAGAGAAAGGCATCACATGGCATTCGTTTCGCTCGCCATCATCGCACTCGTGGCCTTTGCGAGTCCTTTTATCGCCTCGGCGATTCCCGGAAAACCCGTTCCCGAGACGGTCTTTTTGCTCGTGCTCGGCGCGGTGCTGGGACCCCATATGCTCGGCGTCATCCATGTAGATGCCGAGGTCTCGCTTGTGTCCGAGCTGGGCTTGGCCTTCTTGTTCCTGCTTGCCGGCTTTGAGATCGACCCCAAGAGCATCACGGGCGTCGAGGGGCGCTACGGCTTGGCGACGTGGGCCGTCACGTTTGGTATCGCCTGGCTTGCCGTGCGCTTTACCCCGTGGTTCTCGGTCAGTCATTTCGACGGTATCGCCGTGACGCTTGCCCTCACTTCGACGGCGCTCGGCACGCTCGTGCCCATCATGCGTGAGCGTTCGCTTGCCGGAACGCGCGTGGGCGACTCGATTCTCGCGTATGGCACTTGGGGCGAGCTCGGTCCCGTGCTCGCCATGTCGGTGCTGCTGTCTGCTCGCACTGGCATCCAAACGCTCGTAATCCTTGGCTTGTTTGCGGTGGTTTGCGTGTTGCTGGCCGTGGTCCCAAGCCGCTCCAAGCGCGTCGGCAGCCGCTTCTTTTCGTTTGTCGAGGAGCGCGCCGACACCACGTCGCAGACCTTCGTGCGCCTGACGGTGCTCATCCTGGTCACGCTCGTGGCGTTCTCGGCCATCTTTGACCTCGACATCGTGTTGGGTTCTTTTGCCGCCGGCTTTGTCCTGCGCTATATCATCCCCGAGGGCAACCTACGCTCGAGACCAAGCTCGACGGCCTGGCCTACGGCTTTTTGATTCCGGTGTTTTTTACTGTATCGGGCGCAAAGATCGACCTGACGGCCGTGGCGTCGCGCCCCGGGCTGCTCGCGGGCTTTATCGTGGCGTTGCTGATCATTCGCGCCGTGCCCATTCTCATCTCTATGAGCATTTGTCCCGCGACGCGTGACGTTTCGGCGTATGGCCGCATCACCGTGGCGCTCTACTGCACCACGGCCCTGCCGATCATCGTTGCCGTGACAAGCGTTGCCGTCAACGCGGGCGCGCTGTCGCAAGATATCGCGTCGGTCATGGTTGCCGCCGGTGCCATCACGGTGTTCTTGATGCCGCTGCTCGCGCAGCTCTTCTACCGCGTGGTGGATGCCGCACCGGTAGCTGCCGTGGCAGAGGTCGTCGAGCATCCTTCCGATGCGCTCGATATCTTGCGTGCCCATCATGATTTGGCGGGTCTGCTCGCACGAGAGCACGGGCTGCTGACCTCGCATGGACATGGTCGCGTATTCGAGGGCCTGCCTACGCTTGATACGATTGCCGAGCGTCTTTCCGCCGAGGCGGCGAGCGGCCACATCGATGCCCGCATCGTGGATGCGGCGCATCTTCTTGCCGATAAGACCTATGGTGATGAGGTTGACCCGTCCGAGCTGACTCCGCGTGAGCGCCGCCGCCTGGAGCGTGCCAAGCTCGCCGTGCGCGAATACCGCCGCCGCATGCTGGAGCTCTATGCAAGAGAAGAAGCCGAGGACGACGACGGCAAGTAGCAAGGTGGCCCTTCGGAGAGACCAGGGACGGATGAAGCCTCTAGCGGAAAGTACATCCCGGCTTGAAGGCTCGGAATGGGACACGTTTTCCGGGACAAGGCCCTTTGGAAAGTGCATCCCGGAATAGACACTCAGAGCGGGACACAGTTTCCGCGAGAAGCCCGTTGCAGAAAGTGCACCCCATTCTGAGCCGAAAATCTGGGATGCAGTTTCCTTTTCGAACAGAAGAAGGCGCACTGCCTGCTATTGATGCAGGCAGCGCGCCTCTTGCATAAAGCTCTGCTGAGGTTTGAAATTAGCTCGCTATGCAAATAAGGAAACCTTAATTCCCAATACTTCAAATTCTGAAATTAGACAATGCATTTCTTGAGTCTTAATTGCAAATATCGGATTAATTCGAAATAATGAAAGACGATTAAGCTATTTGATTTCAAAGGAGCGATGAAGTGATGGCGTACAAGACGCTCGAAAAACTCTTTTATGCAGATTCAAGCTCCGATCGTTATGCTTGCCATGACGAGCTGCTGCGCGAGCGCCTTACTGCCGACGGCACGGTGCGGACTGGAATTCACCTTGAGCATGGCGAACTGTTCGCTTGTGTTCCTTTGAGCCTGTCCGTTGCTAGCGAGCGGATCCTCAGAAAAGAGCGAAAGATTTCCAACCTGTGGAACAGCTTGCCTTATGTGGCTTTGGGGGCCTCGATTCGTTCGCTGGTGCTTGAGGAGGTTGTTTTCAGCAACGAGATGGAGGGTGTGCACAGCACACGGCGCCAGATTGAAGCGGCGCTGGAGTCTGCGGAGGATGCTGCGGCCGAACTTTGCGGTGCCGCCGAAAAGGAGCACACTCCTTTTATTGAATTCGCTCGCCTCTACCTTCAGCTGGTGGATGGTTCAAGTCGTCCCGGCAAACCCGAGGATATCCGCGAGATTTTCGATGCCGTCACTAAGGGCGTGCTTGACCCGAAGGACCGTCCGGATGGCAAGATGTTCCGTTTGGGTCCCGTTGTGATCGAGAACAGTCGGGGCAAGATTCTGCATCAGGGTGTTTCCTCGGAGCCCGAAATCCTTGACCTCCTTGGCAAGATGATAGAGTTGAGCAATCGCGAAGATGTCCCAAGCCTCTATGCAGCCTCAATCTGCCATTTTCTCTTTGAGTATATTCACCCCTTCTATGACGGTAACGGGAGAACGGGGAGATATCTTCTCGCGTTGAGCCTGAACGAGACGTTGTCGCAGCCTACGGTGTTGTCGCTCTCCAGGACGATTGCTGAGAATAAAACCGCATATTACAAGGCGTTTGACGTGGTGGAGAGGCCCCTTAACGGTAGCGAGGCTACTCCGTTTGTTGCAATGATTCTTGATTTGGTCGAGCAAGCGCAAGATGCCGTTCTGGGCGATTTGGCCGAAAAGCGCGTACAACTCGATGATCTCAAGCGGGCGATCGATGAGCTCGACGATACGTTTACCGAAAGGGCAAAAGATATTCTGTTTTATGCGGCACAGATGCATATCTTCGGTGCCTTTGGCGAATCTACGCTTGATGGTGTGTCGGGCTATCTCGATGTGACAAAGCCGACAGCGAGTAGGTCATTGTCGAGCCTAATCGCTGCCGGATATTTAGAAAAGGTGTCCGCAAGGCCGCTCGTGTGCAAGATGACGGTGGCGGGACTTAATCTGCTCGGGCTAGAGTGAGCTCGGTTGTTAAACGAATGGGCGCTCAAAGGGCTTGCCAACTATTCCTTTACAGCACGAAGCCGCTCTTGTCCCATTGAAGTGCCTTTGAGGCCTCCCAATGGACTCTCGTATCAAGCAGATGAGATTACGATTCAATTTCGTTCGACACGTACGCCGCGAGTTCATTGTCTAAGGCCTTCAAAGAGTCTTTGATTTCCCGCCTGCGCGCGCGAGCCTGTTCTATTTTTGCGTCACATTCTCGTTTCGCTTTGAATTCGAATGGACTGAAGAAGGAACGCCTGCTCTTAAGCTCTCGAAGTTCGTTCCCCAAACGGTCAAATTCATCTTCGAGCGCTTGTTTTTGCGACTTTTTAACAGGATTATCTAACCAATATTTGGCTTGGAGCTCTGCTTCTTTTTCAGCGCGCTCACGTTCCTTCTTCTTCTCGGGGTCGTATTCGTCACGCTTTGCCATGTCCTTTTCTAACTGTTCTCTCCGAAGCTGTTTTGCCTCATCGCCAAGAAAAAAAGTCGTTTGTTATTTGCCCGCTGGAGTACTGGCTGAAGTATCGGCGATTTGTTCGAACTTTGATACATAGCTCCTCGAGAGTGCATAATATGCCCCAGCATCTTAAGAGCATCTCGTCTGTGGCAGTGCCTTGTTTTGCGACTTTATTGTCAAAGAGGTCGATAGCTAAGCGAGTCGCTTCTATGCAACTATCGTACGCATTTATGCATAGATTAAGAGCTTCTTCTTCGTTGTCATAGTCGAAATCACCTGTCCCGTAGTAATCAAATACACGGACCTTGTTCCACCGTTCCGACCATGTGGAGCTGCCGTTGACCGCAGAGTTTAGGATCGTGATTGCAGCATTGAAATACATTGATGAAATGTTGCGCGCTGCAAGACCGGAAAGGTCTTCGGTGAAGGCGTCGAGGAGCTCTTCGATATTCTCAGGTATCTCGGCACTCTCCCCCTGCTCTTTGCTGAGCCTCTTTACGGCAGCCGTTTGTAATTCGCACACGGCCTCTATATTTTTCCATTGGAGTTCACGCGACTGTAGGTGACGAATGAGCCCCGATTGAATTAACTCTAGATTCTTCGAATTCGGTAGATTTGCAAGTTTCTGGCAGAAATAGTCTATCTCAGAGTTTGCGATAGCTCGCAAATGCTCAATGAAACCTATCGCTATGTTTAGTGCTGTGTTTATCTCATCAAAATCTGATGGTGTTCGATTTAGCAGCTTTAGCATATTAATGCATGCTGCATTTGATTCCGACAAGCGATCGTTGTCAAACGTGAGCTGCCAGTCTATCGCTTTTGCCTTTATCGACCATGCCTCGGCGTTCTTAAGATCAATCTCGAGGGCCATGGAGGCATATTTTTCAGCATCAGCGTTGTTAGCTGCTTTTTGAGCGGTTCTGGCCAGGGCGAGATATCGATCGACATCTTCAGTGCGGTCTGTTTTCACTGTGCCTTCGACTTGGACAACACCTTCGACCATCATTTTCTTTGCGGTTTCAAGCGTATATTTCATTCCACAGCTTTGACAGACGAAAAAGTCTCCATCCTTGATAATCTCTGTGCTACCGCAGAGCTCGCATTGTAGCGCTTTCATTTCGATTGCTCCATTTCATACCCCTTGCTGTTCATTTCCCGTATTAGTTTCTGCTTTATCTCAAAAACGTCTTCCTTGTAAGGGAGATATAAGATGCCGTTTATATCGGACGGTTTTTCTATTGGTGGGTCGGCTTCTTTGAGAAGGATCGCGGTCCTAGACCTGCCGAATTTCATCAGTAACATCCCAAGCTCCAAAACTACGTTCTGGCGAGCTCTTGGCTGCGGTCGATCCTGTTTATTCTTTGGATAGCCTATATCGTCCGGGGTCATAAGTACTATCCCGAAATTAGCGCAAGGGATGTATTCCATTAATTGTTCGATTACTGTTCGGCCCCCTATAGGCTGATTATCGAGAAAAATAGGCTCTAGATTTAACTCTTCGAGAAGACGTTGGAGTTGGTTTCGTGCGGTTTTATCGTGGCCGTAAACAACGAAAACTTTGTTGTTTGGTTCATCAATGATTTCATCTTCGATGGCTTTTCGGACCTGATCAGCGTTATTTCCTTGACAAAAGAAGCCGCCGCTGTCGTAGACATATACGGCTGTTCCACTCTCGAGCTTTATTCGATAGCCAATAGTTTTGTATCTCCGGGTCGTTTTTACTGGAATTTCTTTTGAAATAAGAAGCGAGATTAATTTATCCTTATCGATCATTAGCTGTCCTTGCTTGCTTTAACCAGTGCTGCTCTTTGCCTTATCAACGAAGTCATGCGCAATATTTTCGAGTTCGCGCCTTCGATATCGTTTGATTCGATTGATTGCGATAGATCACGAAGTGCGCTCGATATTTCGTCTTCAACTTGAGCGCTTGCTTCACAACTGGCGGGGTCGGCAAGGCTTGAAGTTTCCAAGAGACTGGTCATTGATGCACGCAACTCTGAAGGTGATTCATCTAGAAGCAGTTTTAGCTGAAGTTCAAGGTTCTGCATGGATTGCGATTTGCTTGAAATTTGGTTTTCAATGGTAGATGCGTGAGATTCGGAAGCGCCTGTTGCGAAGAGCGTGGCTGTCGCAGCGCTTGCTAGCAGAAAACTGAGAATTGGAATTGCTGGAAGCGCCTCTGTTTTTAACGCGGACCCTAGTATGCCTAGCAACAATTGGACTGCAAACGATACGCCAATAACAAGTATCTTTGAGATACCAAATATCTTAAGATTCTTTTGGGGTCCAAATAACAAGGTTGAAACCACCAGGGCGAGCATGACCAAAGAGAATGCGCTTTCAATCCAAAAAGTGGTTGAGGGTCCAAATAAAAGTATTGTCACGCTTTCGATAGCTATGAAGAGGGCTACGGGGATTGCTGCAATATATGCCTGTGTGTTCTTCATTATGACCTCCGTGCTCCGCACTCGGGACAGAACTTCTCGGTTCTAGAGAAGCGATATCCACATTCGGAACAGAACTTTGCAGCACTTTGCTGCGAATTGGTATCCGCAGGGATGGGCTGCGTCGCGGACGTGCCGGTGGCTTGTGAGAGTGCATCGGTCATAACTGACCCCATGGTTCCGCCGACACCGGCCATTACGCCCAGACCAATTCCCATGTTTGCGTATTCGCCAGTCGCTTCGTTTTGGGCCATCTTTTCGGCAACATCGAAGCTGCGTTCCTGTTGATAGGTATAGCCCTCGATTTGCCGTTGTTCTGCGCGTGCTTTTGCGGAGATTACGGTGCGCTGCGCCGCAGTTTCTTGTTCGATAATGCTGACCTGTTGTTTTATCTGTGCTTCGCGTACGTCGGCATATTGCTTGAAATGGAGGTCCTTAAACTTCTCGTATACCGGATCACATTCGGGTTTGACGATGGCGGTGACCAGCATTTGCGTTAATGAGAGGCCGTATGCGGCAAAGTCGGGAAGCAGCTTGTTCTTAAGCGAGTCGGATAACTCTTCAAGGTGTGCATCAAGTTCGAAAATGGAGAGTTTTTGTTCGGTAATTACTTGTGCCAGATGAGTTTTTACTCGAGTTTGCAGGAAAGCTTTGAAATAACTGATCAGCTTGTCCTGGGAGAGCAAAGCTTCGGTTCCAACAAGCTTGAGAAGGAGCCTGCGGGGCTCTTTTACAGCAAGAGCCATCTCTCCGGACGCCCCGAGCGAGAGCGGAAATCCATAAGTCGGTTCCATGAACTGAATCTTGGAATTGGTTCCCCAGCGGATGCCCATCTGCTCGATGAGGTTAACAAAGTAGACTTCTGAGTGAAACGGGCTGACACCACCGGTCGTTATCTTCGAAATGCCGTTCAGTAACGGTAGATTTTGAGTCTCAAGTTCATGCCTGCCTGGTCCAAACGAATCCAGGGCCTGTCCATTAAGGAAGAAAATTGCTTCTTGGGTCTCGTGAACAATGAGTTGCGAGCCCGTATTGAAGTCTTCTGAGGGGTGTTTCCAGATAAAAGTTTGGTTATTGCCCTCATATTTAATAACATCCGTGATGCTCATAGTCACCTTGTTTCTATGGTTAGTAATGTTGATTTGCTAAGGCAGCCGTCGTTGCTACGACGGCAAAAGTAGTGCTGAGGCCCAGGCGCAGGATGTCGCCGGGGTACAGCTGGGCAGGTGCGCCGGAGCTGATGTCGAGTTCGCTGTTATCGACTGTTCGAATCAGATGCGTGCCGTTGGTCGAACCGAGGTCTTGTGCGTACCAAGCATTGTTCTCGGCGAAGATACGGAGATGCTTGGCGGAGACATCCATCCCAACATCGGTGACAGCGCCGTCTTCGAGTGCGAGCGCTCCGATGGTGGTGCCCATGGCAGAAGGCTCAATGACATAAGGGCCGCCGATGACGAGTTCGTTATCGATCCTGATAAGGCCGATCGCATGTTCGGTGCCCGTTTGTTTTAAATCGCATGGACAGAAAGAAATACTTGAGGGGGTAAACGACCTGACATTCTCTGCGAATTCAAAGCGGTTCCTGATGTACGCGATAGCACGGGCCGGATCGCACCAACAGGCGGTCGAATCAACGAGCGCGATTGAGATAAGAGCCCTGTCATCTTTGTCTGGCTGGCAGCTGACGAGGCGCGAGGCGGCGTTCCGGTAAAGGAGCCCATTGCGCCCACAGGCACTGAGCGCTTGAGCCATCGCGTCAGTTGCTGCCGCAATCATGGTATAGATGTCGGCGTTCGAATACCCTTTTTCCTGTAGCTTGTGCAGGATTTGATTCGATGCGCAGGACCAGTCGGTAAAGTAGCGATCTTCTAGGGAGCCCGGCTGCGAGTGCACAATCGTGCGCGAAAGCCAGCTGGTGTCCTGTGCCATTTGGGCGGTAGGCTGTCCATTTGTTAACGGCAGATCGGATAGTAACAGTTCAGCAAGTGCGCGATGGCTCAGGGTAAATGAAGTCTTGAACAGGGAGAACATGACCTCGAGCGGTGTTTGCCGTCTTGGCATGATACTCTCCCTTCCTTGACCTTATTCGCTAAATAAAGGATAAGGGTGCCACTAGCCGATTTTACTGTGCAACAAATTGCACGTCGGCGAGCGGTCGTGCTGCCTGATGCGCTTGCTCCAGAATGAGAGCTGGTTATCTTAGGGGTGCTATACGGTCTCGTTTTGATTAGGATGGCATGACTCAACCGCCCTTCGGGAAACTGTGCCCCGGAATGGATAACCAGATTGGGATGTAGTTTCCGCAGTCCCGACCCGTTGCGGAAACGGTGTCCCAGAATCGGCGTTCGAAACGGGGCGCAGTTTCCCTTACAAACAGAACAAGGCGCGCTGCCTGCAGTTGATGCAGACGGCGCGCCTTGATGGTTGGGCTATGTTGAGGCTTGAAGCCAAAGCTTGTGGCTCCTTAGGAGCGGGCGGCTCCGTCGACGGGGAGCACGGCGCCCGTGACGTAGGAGGACATGTCGCTCGCCAGGAAAACAAAGGCGTTGGCGACATCCTCGGGCTCGCCCATGCGACCCAGCGGAATGGTGGCGATGATGGGCTTGATGACCTCTTCGGGCAAGTTGGCGACCATATCGGTCTTGGTCACGCCGGGTGCGACAGCATTGACGCGAATGCCCATGGGGGCGAGCTCGCGCGAGAGCGACTGGACCATGCCGTTAACGGCAAACTTGGACGTGGGGTAACCGACGCCAGAGGGCTGACCGTACTTGGCGACCATTGAGCTCGTGGTGGTGATGGTGCCGCCGTGGCCGGCCTCGGTCATAATCTTGGCGGCTGCCCGGTGGCCGTTAAAGACGGCGACGACGTTGAGGTCCATAACTTTGGCGAAATCCTCGGCCGTGTAGTCCAAGAGGGGTGAACGCTGGGAGATACCGGCATTGTTGGTACGTCTCGCCGCAGCCGTTCAGTTTTATTTCGTCAG
>CABVAS010000034.1 GCA_902496375.1 uncultured Collinsella sp. | reverse complement strand
GTTTCCTGCTCTACAGTCCTGCTCACGACGGAGGCCACATTAAGTGGCCTCCTGTTCGTGCGGAACTCGCGATAAACTTAACCCCCACACCCCTCACGCGGCGGGCAACCGTCGTTGGGCTTATCACTGACACGAATAAACCGCTTGTATATCGTCTGCTAGCTTGGCACGGTACAATACTTGCAGCTTTAATTCATGAATTAGTGGAGTTATTGATGGCAGAATCTCGTGCGGAGCGTAGGGCTCGTCGTGCTTTGGTAGAGGCGGCTGAGGGGTTGAAGGAGGAGAAATCTTCTACGAAATCCAAGTCTTCCAAAACTGCAAAAAGCAAATCGACCAAGAGCAGAACTAAGGCCAAGCGTCCCGGCTCTCGTCAGGGCGAGGACAAGTCACCTCAGACTCGTTCCAAGCGCCCGCATAAAGATCCGGTTTCGCCTGCGCGTAAGGCTGTGGACCCCAAGTCTCCCTGTTCGATCATGAAAGCTTGCGGTGGGTGTACGGCGCTCAATCGTCCTTATAAGAAGCAGTTGGCAGCCAAGCAGGCCGCCATGGAGGAGCTTTTTGCTACCCTTTGCGAGCGCGAGGGCATTAGCGTCGACCCCATTCGCGGTATGGGCGTCACCCTGGGCGACCCGGGCAAATATCCTGCGCCGCGCGGTTTTCGCCATAAGGCTGCCACTCCCTTTGCTCCTGGTAAGGAGGGTGCTGTCCGCTGCGGCTTTTTTGAGCGCGGCACGCACAGAATCGTTGCTGTTCCCGAATGCCCTGTCGAGGCACCGGGCGCTCGTCAGATTCTTAACGGCATCGCACGCGAAGCTGAGCGCCTGCACATTCCCGCCTTTAACGAGGACAAGCATCTGGGCTTGCTCCGCTATGCCGTCGTCCGCTGCGGTTGGCGTACCGACCAGGTCATGGTCACGCTCGTGACCGCTCAGCGCGACTTGCCGCATGCGCAGGAGTTCTTTGAGGCTGTCGCCGCACTCGATCCGCGCATCGTCACCGTCGCCCAAAACATCAACGGACGTCCCGGCAACGCCATCCTCGGCGAGGAAACCCGCATCGTGTATGGCGCCGAATGCATGCACGACCAGCTGCTCGGCTGCGAATTCGACATCTCCCCCACCGCGTTTTATCAGACCAACCCGCAACAGACCGAGCTGCTCTATCAGCTCGCTATCGACGGCATGGATTTGCACCAGGGCGATGTGCTCATGGATGCCTACTGTGGCAGCGGTACCATCGGTCTTTGCGCAGCTAAAGATGCCCAGAACAAGGGTATCGGCATTATGCTGCTCGGCGTGGAGCGCAACCCGGCGGGCATTGCCGACGCACGCCGCAATGCCGAGCTCAACGGCCTCACCCGCAGCGCTTGGTTTATGGCCGACGACGCCACCGATTACATCCTGGATGCCGCCGATAACAACGAGCGGGTCGATGTCCTTTCCATCGATCCGCCGCGCGCCGGCTCCACGCCCGAGTTCCTCGAAGCTGCCTGCGCGCTTAAGCCGCGCCGCATCACCTATATCAGCTGCAACCCCGTAACTCAAGAGCGCGACCTGCATCAGCTCCTCGACGGAGGCTATTGCCTGCTCAAGATCACGCCCGTCGACATGTTCCCTCACACCGACCACACCGAAACCGTAGCGGTCCTCGAACGCCGCTAACCAACCTCAGTAGATTTTTGGGACAAGAAAGGGGGCGACCCGCCTGGGCCGCCCCCTTCGCTTGGTTTATAAACTCCGCTACATCCCATTGCGCAGATCGCACACGCCGGCTGCCGCCATCTCGCGCAGCAGCGTCTCGCGGTCGCGCGTCACGATCAAATCCAGCGGGAAGTGAATCTCGTCGAGCATCTTGCGCGCGTGATCGAGCTTGCCAATGGCCATGCCAATGTGGGCATCGGTTGACACGCCAATGCCCACGCCCAGCTCGGCGCAGCGCTCGGCGATCTTGCGGCATACGGCCCAATGCTCAGTGTCGACACCGTGTTCAAGACTATGGTTGTTGATCTCGATAATCTTGTGCTTGGCCTTAGCTGCCAACAGCACCTCGTCGATATCGAACGGCACGCCCGAACGCCCCGTGTGACCCAGCATGAACACCTTGGGGTGCTCCAGGGCATTGATATACATCTCGGTCGTCTGGGCCAGCGTCGCGCCTTCAGCAATCTGCGGATTATGCACGCTCGCAACCAAATAATCCAAATTTCGCGTAACCAAATCGAACAGCGAATGCTGACGGCTGTACGAATCGCCGGCAATATCGAGCGTGACTGGAGTGTCCTCACCAAACAGGCTTCCGTCCAGCGAAACGATATCGGCCTCGGCACCACGCAGCACCAGCACGCCGCTCCAAATGCGCGGCCAGATATCCTGGTTGATAAAGAATTGGTAACTGCGCAGGTCATTGGGGCAAGCCGTAACCATAGAGCTCAGATGGTCGGCAGATCCGAGCACCTGCAGGCCACGCTCTGCCGCCCAGTACACATTCTCCTCAATGGTCGAATATGCATGCGCGGAGAATATCGTATGGGTATGAATGTCACAAGAAAGCAGGTAGGGCATCAGGTCTCCTTATCTGGCACGGCCGTCGCTTATATTCATTGTACGCATAGCCTTCGATAGTCGTAAAACCACTCCATCCCAAAGACACAACGTCCATGACAACGGGGTCTGGCTTAACACCAAACCCCGTTTCACGTAAAACATTGTAGGCAGAGCGCTTTACTTTTAACGATACTCGTCCGCCAACTGTTTCCAAGCGGGTAGCGAATTGATAATCGTTTCGTAACTCACGCAATAGCCCAGGCGGAACCAACCCGGCATACCAAAGCTGTCCGAGGGAACCGCAAGCAACTCATACTTCTTTGCACGCTCGCAAAACGCATTCGCATCGGGTTCCAGCGCCTTCACCCACAGGTAGAATGCACCATCCGGCTCAACATAGGTGTAGCCGTACTCCGCTAGTGCGTCGGTAAGCGCGGTGCGGTTGCGTGCATAGGCCTCAACGTCACTCGGCTCATCGATGCAGTCGATAATTACGCGCTGAAAGAGCGCCGGCGCGCACACGAAGCCCAGCGTACGGGCGGCACCGGCAACGGCCGGCATCAGACGGGCAGCCTGCGGATTGGTGTTGGGAACCAAGCTCCACCCCACGCGCTCACCCGGCAGCGACAGCGACTTGGAATACGAGTAGCACACGATGGTGTGCTCGTAGATCGAGGGCACCCAAGGCACCTCGGCACCGTACACGATCTCGCGGTACGGCTCATCCGAGATGAGCATAATCGGATTCTCGGGATCGCGCTGAGCGTTGGCCTCGCGCAGAACATTGGCCAGTCGCGTCAGCGTGTCGCGCGTATATACGGCACCGGTCGGGTTGTTGGGCGAGTCGATAATGACGGCTGCCGTCTTGTCGGTGATCGCCTTGAATACGTTATCCACGCTCAGCTGGAATGTGTCCTCGTTGGCAAGCGCCTCGACACACGTGCAGCCGGCCTTCTCAATCCAAACGCGATACTCCGGAAAGTACGGGGCGATAACAATAACCTCGTCGCCCGGATTCGTAACGGCGTTGAGCGCGCAGGTGAGCGAAGCCGCGGCACCCACCGTCATAAAGACGTCTTTGCCCTCATAGCTCGTGTCAAAGCGGCGGTTGAGCGATTCGGCCACAGCGGCACGACATTGCGGCAGGCCCGGTGCGGGCGTGTAGCCGTGCAGCTGGTCGCTCGGCAGCTCCAGGGCCTTCTTAATGGACTCCGCCACAGCAGCGGGTGCCGGAACGCTCGGATTGCCCAGCGAAAAATCGAATACGTTTTCCGCACCGATCTGCGCCTTGCGCTCAAGGCCATAGCTAAAAATCTCACGGATGATGGAGCTTTCCGCACCGCGAGCATACATAGTTTCGTTGATCATCTGTTCCCCTTTCGCATAGGCGCTATTGTACGCTTTAGCCGAGCAAAGTGCCGCAGCAATGTTGATTGGGGACAGACTTAAATGCGTGAAAACGCTCATTTAAGTCTGTCCCCAATCAACAGGCGGCCCCATATCGCTCAAAAGAAAAAGCCTCCGCAGGTTTCCCCGCGGAGGCTTTCGCCACAAAGACTATTTGTCGGCATCGGCATCGGCGTCGGTGTCGGCATCGACGACGGCATGGTCATCGCCAGCATCATCGGATGCGACTTCGGCATCCTCCTGCATGGCCGCTTGCGCAAAGGCCGCGGCATCAGCCGCCAGCTCCTCCTCGCTCATGCGAGGCGCGCGCTTCTTGGTCGGCATGCCGGCCGCCTTGGCATTGCGCTCCTCCTTGGCCGCCAGGATATCGCCCTCGCGCTCAAGGTAGGCGTCCCACTCGTTATCGAGCAGGGCATTCACGGCATCGCCCTCGACAGTCTCGCGCTCAAGCAGCACCTTCGCCATCAGATCGAGCTGATCGCGACGGGCATCCAAGATCTCGACAGCACGACGATGGGCCTCGCGCATGATGCGCTGAACCTCGATATCAATGCGGCGCGCCGTCTCCTCGGAGTAATCCTGATGATCGGCGTAATCGCGACCGAGGAATACCTGATGCTGCGCCTCGCCAAAGACCTGAGTGCCCAGCTCCTCGCTCATGCCCAGGCGCGTGACCATCTCGCGCGCCATCTTGGTTGCGCGCTCCAGATCGTTGCTCGCGCCCGACGTGATGTCGTCGCACATGAGTTCCTCGGCAACGCGACCGCCCAAGAACACGGCGAGCTCGTCGAGCATCTCGTTCTTGGTCTTGAGGAAGTGGTCCTCCTGCGGAAGCTGCAGCGTGTAGCCCAGCGCCTGGCCGCGGCTGACGATCGAGATCTTGTGAACCGAATCGGAGTGCTCCAGGATGTGGCCCACCAGAGCGTGGCCGCTCTCGTGGTAGGCAATCGTGGTGCGCTCGGCCTCGGTCATCACGCGACCCTTGCGCTGCGGTCCGGCAATCACGCGCTCCATCGATTCCTCGACCTCGTCCATCGAGATTACGGAACGATGGCGGCGGGCAGCCAACAGTGCAGACTCATTGAGCAAGTTCGCCAGGTCGGCACCGGTAAAGCCAACGGTCATCTGGGCGAGCTTCTCAAACTTCACGTCCTCGTCCATCGGCTTGTTCTCGGCATGCACGCGCAAGATCTGCTCGCGGCCCTTCACATCCGGACGGTCGACCGTAACCTGACGGTCAAAACGGCCGGGACGCAGCAATGCCGGATCCAGGATGTCAGGACGGTTGGTCGCAGCGATCAGGATGACCGACTCGCTTTCCTCAAAGCCGTCCATCTCGACCAGCAGCTGGTTGAGCGTCTGCTCGCGCTCGTCGTGACCGCCGCCCAAGCCAGCTCCGCGCTGACGTCCCACGGCATCGATCTCATCGATGAAGATGATCGACGGGGCCTGGGACTTGGCCTCCTTAAAGAGGTCACGCACACGGCTGGCGCCGACACCTACGAACATCTCGACAAAGTCGGAACCCGAGATGCTAAAGAACGGCACGCCCGCCTCGCCGGCAACAGCCTTGGCCAGCAGCGTTTTACCGGTGCCCGGAGGGCCAACCAGCAACACGCCACGCGGGATCTTGGCGCCCAGCTTGCGATAGCGATCCGGATCGCTCAAAAAGTCACGGATCTCCTCGAGCTCCTCGACTGCCTCGTCCACGCCGGCAACGTCTTCAAACTTGACCTTGGGGCGTGTGGCCTCGTTGGTCTTGGCGTTGGTCTTGCCAAACTGCATGTTCCTGTTGTTGGCGCCCATCATCTGGCGCATAAAGTAGAACATGATGGCGATAAGGGCGATCGTCGGAAGCACACTCATCGCCAAGTCGCCCCAAAAATCGGAATCGTTGGTGTTGACGATGTACTTGGTATCGGGGTGCTCCGCCATGAGCTCGGCAAGCGAATCGGAGCCGACATAGGTCGAAGAGAAGCTCTTGAGCTCGCTCGTATCGCCCTTGTCCTTCTTCGTCTTCCAGTAATGACCCGTCACGCTTCCGTCTTGAACCGTATAGGTCAGATCTTCGACGCGATCCTGCTTGATGGCGCTCACCATCTCGCTCGTCGCGAGCTTAACGGTATTGCTGGAATTGGCAAAGCCGGAGCCCATGTTAAAGAAGGCGTAGCCCAGAAGCGCGCAAGCCAAAATAAAATACAGCCAGCCCGTACGCGTGGGCTTCTTGCCTCCGGGCATCCCCGGGATCTTTGGGTCCCGGGGAGTCTGGGAATTGTTATCGTTACGGTCGTCGGGCATCTTACGAATAAACCTCCGGTTTCAAAATGCCCAGATACGGAAGGTTACGATAGCGCTCGGCATAGTCGAGGCCGTAGCCCACCACAAAGGCATCGGGGCAATGGGTTCCAACATACTTGGGCGTGATGGCCGAGACGCGGTCCTCAACGTCCTTCCACAGGAAGGCGGCGACCTCCAGAGAAGCGGGCTTGCGGCTCTCGAGGTTCTTCATCAGATACTTGAGCGTCAGGCCCGAGTCCAGAATGTCCTCGACGATCAGCACGTCGCGACCGCGGATGTCGATATCCAGGTCCTTAATGATACGCACGATACCCGAGGACTTCACACCGTCGCCATAGCTCGAAACAGCCATGAAATCGATGTTGGTCGGCAGCTCGATCTTACGCATCAGGTCGCCCATAAAGACCACGGCGCCGCGCAGGACCGCAATCAGCACCAGATCCTTACCCGCGTAGTCGCGCGTAATCTCCTCGCCCAGGCGAGAGACGATACCGTCGATATCCTCCTGCGTGAACAGAACCTTCTCGATATCCGGATGTTGAGAAGCCATGACAACCCTTTCTTGTGCTTATCGCCCACACACCGCCGTATGGACGCGAACTACACATTCTAGCAGCGCACGGGGTAAATTTACCAGCCCGTGCGCCATCAGCGCGGGAATACCGTCAACGTCGCACAGAATAGCAGGCGTGGGACGCTATTCCGCATCGACCACGCGGAGCAGATATGCCACGCGCGTTGCGGCCGTGCACTTAAAACGCTCGTCCGCGCGAACTCCGGCGACCCACACCACGGCACCCCCCGGCGCCGTCCTCACCATGGGCACGCCGGCGCGCTCGGAAACGGGAATGCGAGCCTCGCCTAGCAAATCGGATACTTTCTTGCTTCGGCCACTCATCCCTAACGGGCACATCACGTCTCCCGGCGCGGGACCGTCCACCCACAGGCGCGCCAATCGCGCCTCGGCAGGGATCTCGCCACGCGAGCCCGCCAGGATCCGCTCACTATCGCTGTCGGCAAAACCCAGGGCAGCCGCGTCTACCAAAGCTGTCACTTCCCCGGCAGCCGCAAGCTCACGGGCGCGGCGCACGATATCGCATCCCGGTTCAACAGCCATCGGTTCTGTGACCAGCATACGTCCCCCGCCCAACGGCAAACGACCGGGTACGGTAACCCAGTCCGCGACCAGGCCCTCGCGAGCCGCCGGCGCCTTAAACGCCAGCATGCCAAACTCAATGCGTGCGTCAATCCCCGCCGGAAGCGTGACCGAACCGGTGCCCTCGGCAACGCAGGAAAGGACTCGCTCCACATGTCGCATCTCGGGACGAGCGTCCGGATCGATGCGCTTAATCGCCAGTCGCACGATGCGCCGCGCGATTACCACCTCGGCCGCAGCCAGGCGCCTGGCATCGAGCACCAGTGCGCCCGCTGCCTCTTTGCGCAAACAGCTTCGAAACGCCTGTGCCGAAAGCTGAGACAAAAACGCGTCCTCATCGCCTAAGATCTCGCAGGCGGCACCAATCGTCTTGCAGGCGCTCGCGTTGCGCTGCGCCACCACTGGCATTACTCGATGGCGCACGTAGTTTCGCAGATACGAGATATCCTCATTGCTCTCGTCTTCACGCCACGGCTGACCATGTACCTGTAGATAGCCCACGAGCTCGCCATGAGTTAGGTCGAGCAAGGGACGTACCACGATATTCCTCCGGCGAGGAATGCTCGATAGGCCAGCGGGCCCCGAACCCTTAATCGCGTTCATCAAAAACGTTTCCGCGCGATCCGAAGACGTGTGCGCGGTGCAGATACGAGCCGCCGTTCGCGGTGCCCCCGTCTGGGCGCAGAGCTCGCGAACATACCTCCGCGCCGCGGCATAGCGCACTTCGCGGGCCGCGGCCTCAATATTGCCCGACTCCCCATCAAAATAAGCGTGCTCCACGCACAGCGGTAAACCATATTTCGCGCAGAGCTCACGCACAAAGGCCTCGTCGCCATCGGACGCCTTGCCGCGCAGATGATGGTTTACATGCAGCACATGCAGGCGCTCGCGAGCAATGGGGGCAACACCGCGCCCGTCTTGGATATCCAGCTTTGATGTGCACGCCATAAGAAGCAGTGCCGTCGAGTCCGCGCCGCCTGATACCATGAGCACGACAGGAGCAGCCTGCTGCCTCGTTCGGGTCTCATCGACTGCCCCGGGCACGGCATGGTGTCCGTAATGCTGTGATACCGTAGGCATTTGCTTCCTCCTCTATTCGTCCGCACCCATTGTATCCTTTGGAATCTTATGTCTCGTCTGCACCTTCATATCCTTGGCAGCGGCTCAAAAGGCAACTGCGCGCTCATCGAAGGCCCCCGGGGGCTCATCATGATTGACGACGGTCTTTCTCGCCGCGAGACATTAAAGCGCATGGCAGAACTGGGACTCTCGGCAGACAACGTCTCGGCTCTTCTCATTACTCATGAGCATTGCGATCACATCAAGGGTCTCGATGTCTGGTGCAAGCACTGGCACGGTCCCCTCTTTGCCAGCAGGGGCACACTTTCGAGCAAAGAAAATCTTTCGCATCTGCCTGTCGAGGAATTCGACCCCGGTGACACCCTATCCATTGCCGGCATCCACGTGCAAACCTACTCAACATCACACGATGTCATAAATCCAATCGGCTTTCGATTCGACGCCCTCGATGATTCCATCGGCTTTGCTACCGACACCGGAGAGCTATCGAGCCAAGCCATGAACACCCTCAAAGATTGTCGAGTCCTCGCGCTCGAAAGCAACCACGATGTGACCATGCTGCGCGAGGGAGAATATCCCCGCTTTCTTCAGGAGCGCATCCTGTCTGCAAGGGGACACCTCTCCAACGGCCAAGCCGCCGAAGCCGCGCGCGAACTTGTTACCGATCGCACCGAACAGCTCATTGCCATGCATATCAGCCAAGACAACAATCGTCCGAGCCTTACCGTCAAAAGCTATGCCAAAGCTCTAGCCGCAACCCTGGATGACGAGCTCGGCAGCTCCGCCACCCTTCTCCAAGGATCGCGAAAACTCTCGATACGCCCCGCAAGCCAGTATCGGCCAGCAACCATTCAATAGACTGTCCTAAACAGCAAAAGGGGCCGGGAATCGCTTCCCAGCCCCTTTTGTTGTCTTTTAATAGCGAAGAACACCAACGAAGTTATTCGATGGAGATCTTCGTAACGTTCTTCTTCTCGACGATCTTGGGAACCGTAACGGTCAGGATGCCGTCAGCGTACTTAGCCGAGAGGCCCTCGCTCGAAGCGTCCTTAAGATACACGCCACGCGTCGCGCTGTACGAGCTGAACTCCTTCTGCAGGAAGTTCTTGCCCTCGTTCTCCTCGTCTTCCTCGACATTCACGCTAATGGACAGACGACCCTCGTTAAGCTCGACATCGATATCGTCCTTGGCGACGCCGGTCAGATAAGCCTTGACCTCATAGCCATCGCCCTTATCCTCAACGTCAACGGGGAACGCCTTAGAGGCAATCGAGGTGTTCGCTAGGTCGCTCATATCATCAAACAGATCGAACAGCGAGCTTGCAGAGGGACGAACGCCAAAAACCGAACGATAAGGAACCATGCTTGCCATGTTTACCACTCCTTTTAAGGACTGCCGAGCCATCTTCTAGGTGACTGGGACTTCTTTTGACGCTCTTATATATGCCCACCCAGTGCTCATATATACATCGACTATAAAGTTTTTTGAGTCCAGTACTATAAGCATATCTAAGTGCGTATGACTCAGGTTTTAGGAAGGTTAAGGTTCTTTGAACCAGAGCTTAAATACCGAGTATGTCCCCAGCTACAAATAACAAGGGGCTTACAATGAGCGCGTACACGTTGTTGGTAACGAGCTAAAGGGCATCATGGACGACCAAAACCAGAACAAAATGTTTATGCCGACGCAGGGGGAAGATACTTCCACGCAGCCGCCACGGTTCCATCGCCCCCACATCTCGCAAGAGCCCATTAATGATCCGGAGCCCGAGTATGTGACGAGAAATCGATATCAAACGCTCGAGGATGCCCAAACGGGACGTAAACATATGGGCGTCGCCTCGGGAGACCCTGTATATCTGAAAGACGCACCATTATCTAAAAACAGCGCAGCTAGTGATGAGCCGATGAAAGCATCCGCCACTCATCAACAAAGAGGTCCTCGACCAAAGCAAACCTTGACGCATTCGGCTCGCTATCTCGAAACGCCAAAACAGGGAAAATCAATCTTCGTTTCATCAAGTAAACGACGCAAGCAGCATCGACTGACAATCCTGCTTTTGATCATTGCAGCCATAGCAGTTGCCCTTGTTATTCGTTTTATTTTCTTTAAATAAAAGCTCAATACCAAAAAGAATTAAATCGTCTGGCGTAAATGAGTCATTTATGCCCGGTAAACGCAAAAAAGGGGGAGGCCGCGAGGCCTCCCCCTTCTCAGTTCAAGCGTA
>CABVAS010000033.1 GCA_902496375.1 uncultured Collinsella sp. | reverse complement strand
GTGGCGCGCCGCGCGAGCCGCGTGATCTCGCGCAAGATGGCGCCGCTCGCGGAGGCGGCGGGGCGCGTCGGCGCGGGGGAGCTCGACTTCGCGGTCGGCAGCACCAACGTGCGCGAGGTGAACGACGTCCTCGCCGCGATGGACGCCATGCGGACCTCCCTCGCCGAGTCGCTCGAGGCCCGCTGGGCCGCGGAGCGGGGGCAGCGCGAGCAGGTGGCGTCGCTCGCCCACGACCTCAAGACGCCGCTCACCGTGCTGCGCGCCAACGCCGACTTCGTGGCGGAGGAGCTGGAAGACGAGAAAGACGCCGACCTCGCGGCCGCCGCGCGCGACATAGCCGGCAGTGTCGAAAGGCTCGACGGCTACGTGCGCCTGCTCATCGAGGCCTCGCGCGGGTCCGGCGGGGCGGAGAGGGTCCCCATGCGGCCGGCCGAGCTCTGCGAACAGGTCCTCGCCGAGGCCGCCCAGATCGCCCGGGCGCGAGGCGTGACGCTCGACGCGGCCACGGGCCCCGCTGTCGCGGGCGCGCCCGAGGCCCCGCTCGACCGAACCGCCCTGGCGCGAGCCGCCGCGAACCTCGTGGCCAACGCCGCCGAGCACGCGCGCTCGCGCGTGGCGGTCTCCTGCGACGTCGAGGGCGGCCACCTCGTCATCGAGGTGGCCGACGACGGACCGGGCTTCTCTCCCGCCGCCCTCGAACGCGGCTGCGAGCGCCTCTTCACAGACGACTCCTCCCGCTCCTCGCGCGACGGAGGCCGCCACTACGGGCTCGGCCTCCACGCCGCCTCCGAGGCCGCGAGCGCCCACGGGGGCTCCGTCTCGCTCGCCAACAGCCCCTCGGGCGGCGCGGTGGCCACCATCGCGGTCCCCCTGTGCGGGGCCTGACGACTCAGGCCCTCACACCGGCGTGCCTCGCAACCAAACGCTTCCATCTTGAAACACGGGGAGTAAATCGCGAAATCGCAGGTGAAGGGGAGTAAAACGACAAAGAAAAAGCCTCCGTTCCAACATGGGAACGGAGGCTCGATAATCGAGTTTACTCACCAATGTCGCTGGTGGCTTTGCCGTAACTCTCGTACGAAACGAAACTCAGGAGCAAAGTGCGGCACTCAAAAGTGCAGGTCAGAACCCTGTCAGCCTACTCCCACTCGATCGTCGCGGGCGGCTTGGACGTGATGTCGTAGCACACGCGGTTGGCGCCGGGGACCTCGGCAACGATGCGGCCGGAGATGCGGGCCAGTACGTCGTAGGGCAGCTTGGCCCAGTCGGCGGTCATGGCATCGCTGGACTCGACGGCGCGCAGGATGATCGGGCGCTGGTAGGTGCGCTCGTCGCCCATGACGCCGACGGACTTAATGTCGGGCAGGACCGCAAAGTACTGCCAGCAGCTGTGCTCGGAGTTGCGCTCGCCGGTCTGCTCAAACAGACGCTGATTGTAGGCATCCAGCTCCTCGCGCACGATGGCGTCGGCGTTCTTGAGGATCTCGAGCTTCTCCTTGTCGACCGCGCCGATAATGCGGATGGCCAGACCCGGGCCCGGGAAAGGCTGGCGGAACACGATGTGACCCGGCAGGCCCAGCGCCAGACCAAGCGCGCGGACCTCGTCCTTAAAGAAGTGGTCGAGCGGCTCAATAAGGTCGAAGTGCACGCCCTCGGGGAACGGGATCAGGTTGTGGTGGCTCTTGATGGTGGCCGTCTTGCCGCCCGTCTTGCGAGCGCCGGACTCGATGATGTCGGGGTAGATGGTGCCCTGAGCCAGGTACTTGACCGGCTTGCCATCGGTCTCGAGCTGCTGCGCCACGGCGAAGAACTCTTTCCAGAACTGCGAACCGATGATGCGACGCTTCTCCTCGGGCTCGGTCACACCGGCCAGAAGCTCGGCATAGCGGTCCTCGGCGTGGACATGGATAAAGTCGACGTCAAACTGCTTGGTGAAGACCTCCTCCACCTGCTCGGGCTCGCCCTTGCGCAGCAGGCCGTGGTTGATGAACACGCAGGTCATCTGCTTGCCCACGGCGCGGGCGCCCAGCGCAGCCACGACGGAGGAGTCAACGCCGCCGGACAAGGCCAGAATCACGCGGTCGTCGCCAACCTTCTCGCGGAACTCGGCCGTCATGGTCTCGACCAGGTTGTCCATGCTCCAGTTGGGCTCCAGGCCGCAGATCTCAAACAGGAAGTTGCTCAGCAGCTGCTGACCGTACTCGGAATGCTTGACCTCGGGGTGGAACTGCGTGGTGAAGATCTTGCGCTCGACGCACTCCATGGCGGCAACCGGGCACACGTCGGTGCTGGCGGTAACAGCAAAGCCCTCGGGCACCTCGGAAACGGCGTCGCGATGGCTCATCCACACGGTCTGCTCCATGGGCGTGGAGTTAAAGAGCTTGGCGCCGGCTGTGCGCGTGATGGTGGCGCGGCCGTACTCGCCCACCTCGGAGTGGCCGACCTTGCCGCCGAGCGTCACGGCCGTGATCTGATGGCCGTAGCAGAAGCCCAGGACGGGAAGGCCCAGGTCAAAGATGGCAGGATCGATGGACGGAGCGTCCTCGGCATACACGGAAGCCGGGCCGCCAGAAAGGATGAGCGCAGAGGCGTTCATATCGCGAATCTCGTCGGCCGAGATGTCACAGGGGACAATCTCGGAATACACGTTGAGGTCGCGGACGCGACGGGCAATGAGCTGACCGTACTGCGCACCAAAGTCGAGTACGAGGACCTTTGCGGAAGCCTTTTGATCCATGGTTTCCCCCTCTTGTTGGCGGGGAGCCGGTGCCCACCCGCGCGAATGAACGAAAATAACCTCCATAGTGTACACGTTATATGGGGTTTCTCGTCCCTCGCAGCCATCAGTGCACGGCAAACGCACGACCAGGGCCCCTATTTGACGGCAATTGAAGTGTTACCAAACGTTACAGATGATGTAATACGTTTGAACATTGGACGCCCTGTGCCACAATACTGCCGAACGACTCCGCCTCTGTGGCGGCAAATACGATAGGAATACCAGCATGAAGCGCATCCTTCTCATCGCCACGGGCGGCACCATCGCATCGACCGAGGACGGTAACGGCCTCTCCCCCGCCCTGACCGGTGAGGAGCTCGCCCAGAGCGTCCCCGAGATCTCGGGCCTCTGCGAGCTCGACGTCGTGCAGCCCATGAACATCGACAGCACCAATATGCGCCCGAGCGACTGGATGCGCATCCGCGATGTCATCGTCGAAGGCTATGCCGATCACGACGGCTTTGTGGTCCTGCACGGCACCGACACCATGAGCTACACCGCGGCAGCGCTTTCCTATCTGATTCAGGACAGTCCCAAGCCCATCGTACTCACCGGCTCGCAAAAGCCCATGGGTAACCCCTTTACCGATGCCAAGCTCAACCTGTACCAGAGCCTGCTCTATGCGCTCGACGAGCATTCGCACGACGTCTCGATCGTGTTTGGCGGCGTCGCCATTGCCGGCACGCGCGCCCGCAAGCAGCGCACCATGAGCTTTAACGCGTTCATTAGTGTCAACTATCCGCCCATTGCCTACATCCGCAACGACCGCATTGTGCGCAACGGGCTTCACGGCACGCATCAGGGCGAAAACCCGGTGCGTTTCTACGACAGCATCGACCCGCGCGTGTTTGTCCTTAAGCTCACGCCCGGCGTGAACCCGGGTATCCTGGACGCCCTGGCCGATAGCTACGACGCCGTAATCCTTGAGACCTTTGGCATTGGCGGTATTCCCGAGTTCGGCGAGTCCGGCGAATCATTCCAGGAGGCGATTTTCCGCTGGGTCGATTCGGGCCGCACCGTCGTTATGACCACGCAGGTCCCCGAGGAGGGCCTTGACCTGGGTGTTTATGAGGTCGGCCGTGCCTACGCCGACCATCCAGGTATTTTGCGCGGCGACGATATGACCACCGAAACGCTCGTGGCCAAGACCATGTGGGCGCTCGGCCAGTCACGCGATGCGGCCGAGATTCAGCGCCTGTTTTACAGCCAAGTCAACCACGACCGTATCCCGATGGCGTAGCTAAAACAAAATCCGCCTCTTTGGGCCTTGTAGGGCACGTGGTAGCCCTCGGAACGTGCAAAAAGCGGAGTTTTCAGCATCCGCCCCTTCCGGGAACGTTAAAACCGCTGGCTGTAAATTGCCTTTCGACTCGAAAGACTCGTTCCGCGCGCTTGTTATTCCTCATATTATTGAATTTTGTGGATAATCCAAAACATTACGCGTCGTATTTGTGGCCCCGGCTGCCGTCAAATTATTGAGGGATGCTGAATACTCGCGTTTTTGCACGCCGCCGTCGGGGGGACCCGTTCAACAAGCGGCAAATCTAGCAAAAAAGGCTACTCGATACCCTCGAGAAGCTCTGACACCGTCATGCCGAGTGCGGGCGCGATCTTAAATAGAACCTTGAGCGTGAAATTTGCCGTCCCATCTTCGATTCGGTCGAGGTAGGGTCGGCTGATTCCTGTCGCCACACAAAAATCAACCTTGGAGATACCAAGGTCTCTGCGTGTCTCTTCGACCCGCCTGCCAAGAATCTGTTTCGCACGTTCGTCCATGCAGCCGAGTTTGAAATGGAGCCGAACATAAACGTAAACTATAGTTTACGTTTTGCCGAATACACAGGAGTTTTCTATGTCGGGTTCTTCGGTCCGCACGTACCGAGCCACGCTTCGCACAAACAGCGCACCGCCCAAGCTCGTCGTCGTTGAAGCAGAATGTCTTTCGCCCGATGAGCGCACAGTATTTGCATTGCTATCAAGTCGCGTCGCCGCCGTTCTGGTCCCTTGCCCGGCGCAAGGTGAACTTGCCATCCAATGCCAAGCGCACAGCTGCTCGCTCAATCAGGCTGCCGTAATCGTAACCAGCCAACGCGGCCTGTCGCTCCTTTTGGAAGCCGGCGTCGCGCTCTGCCTTCGCGGTGCCGGATACGAAAACGAGGCCGCCGCCGATGTAGTCTTTCAACCACGATCGAGCGGCGGCCTCGCAGCAGCCATCGAATATGCTTGCAGGCTCGTTGCCTAAAGGCGCAAGCTAAAAGCCCAGGCCAAAGCCCATACCGGTAATCGCCGAATACATAAAGTAGACGTTGATCACGTTGAGGAACACACCCGTGATGCAACCGTTACGCAGGTAGCGCTCGCACACGATGCGCGCCATGGCGGCGGAGTCATCATTGTTCTTTGCCTGGCGTCCCGCCGTAAAGTACGTCGCCACGCTCAGCAGCAGATTGAGCACCGGCAACGCCAGCAGCTCGTAGCTCTTGCCCCAGCGCGTCGCCTCGCCGGCGGCATTAAACTTCGTTGCCACCTCGGGACCAATGTTGGGGATAACACACGCTGCGACCACCAGCGGAATCACCGCAAGTACGAGCAGCGCAATACCCATGTAGCCAGCTTTTTTGCCATATTTAAACATATGCGTCGTCCTTACACGTTAAAGCGGAAGTGCACGACGTCGCCATCGGCCATGACATAGTCCTTGCCCTCAATACGCAGCTTGCCGGCAGCCTTGGCGCCCTGCTCGCCACCGAGCTCGATGTAGTCGTCGTAGCCAATGACCTCGGCCTTAATAAAGCCGCGCTCAAAGTCGGTGTGGATGACACCGGCGGCCTGCGGGGCGGTCGCGCCCTGACGCACCGTCCAGGCCTTGACCTCCATCTCGCCAGCCGTAAAGAACGACTGCAGGCCGAGCAGCTTGTAGGCGGCCTGAGCGAGCACGTCCAGGCCGGGCTGCTCCAGGCCCAGGCTCTCCAGGTAGTCGGCGGCGTCCTCGGGATCGAGCTCGGAAAGCTCGGCCTCGATCTTGGCGCAGATCGGCAGCGGCTTGACGCCGTCGATGGGCGCCAGGTCCTCGTTGAGCATGTCCTCGTCTACGTTGGCCACATACAGGATGGGCTTCATGGTGAGCAGGAACAAGCCCTTGGCAGCGGCGCGCTCCTCGTCGGTCATCTCCATGGACGCGGCGCGCTTGCCCTCGTTGAGCCAGGCAAGCAGGCGCTTGGCAACCTCGAACTTGGGCATGAGCTCCTTGTCGCGCTTGGCCTCCTTCTCGAGTTTGGGCAGCTGCTTCTCGAGCGTGCCCATATCGGCCAGGATGAGCTCGGTCATGATGGTGTCGGCATCGCCGGCGGGGTCGACGAACTCGCCCGTGCGGCCCACCTCACGCATGACGTTGGGGTCCTTAAAGTAGCGCACGACCTCGCAGATGGCATCGGTCTCGCGGATGTTTGCCAAGAACTGGTTGCCCAGGCCCTCGCCCTCGTTAGCGCCCTTCACCAGACCTGCGATGTCGACAAACTCGACCGTCGCCGGCACAATGCGGCCGGGGTTGACGATGTCGGCGAGCTTTTGCAGGCGGCTATCGGGCACATCGACGATGCCCACGTTGGGGTCGATCGTGGCAAACGGGTAGTTAGCGGCAAGGCCGGTCTTTTTGGTAAGCGCGGTGAACAGCGTCGACTTGCCCACATTGGGCAGGCCCACGATACCGATGGAAAGGGACACGACAGCTCCTTTTGGTACAGGTACTTCAAACTGCATAAGTATAGCGCCGCCGCAGCATCCGGGCGAATCCGGACACCACGACGGCGCAAATGAAGCAAAGATTGGGGTCGCTGGCTAGTCCGCGAGCTTTTCCACCTGGTCGAGCATCTTGTCCAGCTTGGCCTTTGCCTCGGCCTTGACCTTCTCAGCTTCTTCGTGAGCCTTCGCCTTCTGGGCGGCCTTTTCCTCGGCTTCGGGATCGACGACGACCAGATTGGACGCGTCATGCTCAACCAACTTGAGCGCATGCTCGGGGCACACCTTGACGCAGGCACCGCAGCCCAAGCAATACGTCGACTCCAACGCAAAGCGACCGCTTCCCACCAAATCGCAGGCAAACGTGGGGCACACGTTGACGCACTCGCCGCACGACGTGCACTTGTCAAAATCGCATTCCGGCGTGCTCACCTGCATGTTCTGGGCAAGCTCGGGATGGTTCTGCAACGTTGAGAGCACCAGTTGGCGCCCGTGCGTGAGCGAACGGCGACGCTTGGTCGTCGTGGTGCCGCACATAGTGTTGAGCGTGCGCTCCAGCTGGGTAATCTGATGGCGATGGGCCTTGAGCTTTTGCGTCACCGAGGCCAGCGCCGCCGTCGCCGGATTGAGCTTGGTCACCGTCAGGCCCGTGGTACGGGCAATCTTTTCTATGTACTCCTTGCGCTCGTACTCGCGAAGCTTATGGCACTTGAGGCTCTTGGGATCGACCTCCAGGCCCATACCCGTGCCAGACCACTCTTCGGCCTTCGCAATCGCCTCGCCCAGAATGTCCTCACCGCCGGTGTTGCGGCATTTATCGCACACGCCCAACGGCAGGTACACACTCACGTTGGGATAGTCCGCCAGTACCGAGAACCAGGTCTCGGCCGTAATGTCGCCCACGCAGGCAACGACGACCTCGTTTTCGCGCGGCATGCGCTTGAGGGCGCGTGTGCAGGTGACGTAGGCGGTCTCGTGGCTCGTAGCAGCAGAGACGATATCGTCATACAGGTTTTTGGGCGCCAGGCGCGGCGAGATGATCGCCTCGGTCGGACAGGCAGCGGCGCACAGGCCGCACTTGCGACAGGAGTCGAGGATCTCGATGGCGTCTTCCTCGACCTCGATAGCGTTGACCGGGCACACATCCATGCACGCGGTGCAACCGCTCTTTTCGTTTTTGCAGGTCAGGCACGGAATGGTGTTGCCGCGCGGACGCTCCTTGTAGTCGGCAGGATTCCACTGCGGTGCCGACGGATCGAGCGCATCGGTCACGCCGCCAAGCGGGTTTTTAAGAAAGTCGAAACCCTTGCTGATCTCGATAATGTCATCAAACAGATCGTGTTCCTGCGCCATGCGCGGCCCCTCCCTGAGCAGTGCAAACAAGCAAGAGATAATGATACGCTATCGGCCCACACCTCGGGCAAATTACACGCGGCGCACCTTTGAGGCAAATAGCCTATGCCTATCGCCGCCTCGATTGCACAAGGTCGATCAAGCGCCTAGCTATGCCTCGCGCATGAGCTGCACGAGCTTTTGTCTGGTCACCTTGGCCTGTTCGTTAGCCATATTGCGTTCGTTTCTAAAGGCCGCATCTGCAACGCTCATCAGGTCGGCATCGGAAATCTCGTCAAGGCCCAGCTCCTCGAGCGTCGTCGGCAGACCGACGCGCTGGCAAAACTCGAGCACCTGATTAAGCTCGGGCGCACGCTCCAGGCGCAGCTGCACCACCAGGCCAAATGCCACGGCCTCACCATGCATGGCCTTGCACTCGGGCAGAATCGTCAGGCCGTTGGCTATGGCATGGGCAAGCGCTAGGCCACCACTCTCAAAGCCAACACCCGAGAGCAGAATATTGCACTCGATCAGGCGCTCAACCGCTGGCGATGTACGGCCCTTTTTGAGATCGCGCTTGGCAGCGACGCCGCACTCCATGAGTGTGTCATAGCAGGCACGAGCCGCAACCAAGGCCAAGTGTCCCGGCGCGCCACCGTGCTCGTTGGCGCCGTGCGCCGCGGCGCACGAACGCGCCTCGAAATACGTTGCCAGCGCATCGCCCATACCAGCGACCGTCATACGCAGCGGGGCCGCCGCGACCACGTTGGTATCGACCACGACCAAGTCTGGATTCTTCTCGAGCATCAGGTAGCGGTCGAACGACCCATCCTCGTGATACAGCACCGAAATCGCGCTGCACGGACCGTCCATCGACGCCGCCGTGGGACATACGCACAACGGCAACTCGGCATAAAACGCAACGGCCTTGGCGATATCGAGCATCTTGCCACCGCCAATGCCCACCACCATGTCGCAATACTCGGCCCGGGCTTCCTTGGCCATTTCGACAACGGCATCTTCCGTACACGGACCGTTGTAAATCTTAAAGAACGGCTCGCTTAGATCTTCATCCAGAAATCCATCGACGATCTGCTTGCACAGCCGATCCTCGGTGCCCTGGTCAAACAGGACATAGGCAGCGCAACCCAACCATGACAAATACCTGCCCTGACGCGAGAGCTCACCCGGCCCCTGAACATACCGGCCAGGACCGCCATAAACCATGGGAAGCGCCATACGAGAATCCGCCCTTCATCAAACAACGATTGGTGCAAAGCAACCTGACCCCTTTGCACCATAGCAAAAAGGGGCAAAGCCACCTGCTGGCTTTGCCCCTTCCTTAGCTTGATTTACTCATCCATGAGATAGTAGTGGCCCAGCGCGTCGGCACCCAGGATGGCGTTTGCGACCATCTCGGGCGTCACCTCAAACGGCATGTTGCACATGGTGTCCTCGGGCGCGCATGCGGCCTCGGCAACAATCATGGCCTGCTCGCGCGTAAGCTCGGCAACGCCAAGTTCCTTCATCGTGACCGGTAGGCCCAGCTCAATGCAGAAGCCCAAGACTTCCTCGAGTTTCTCAGTCGGAGCATCTTCGAGTACCAGCTGGACGATAGTGCCAAAGGCGACCTTCTCGCCGTGATACATGCCGTGGCACTCGGGCAGCATCGTCAGGCCATTGTGGATGGCATGAGCAGCAGCAAGGCCCGAGCTCTCAAAGCCAATGCCCGAAAGCAGCGTATTGGCCTCGATGATGTGCTCGACGGCAGGCGTGAGCGCACCCTTCTCCAGCGCGACCTTGGCCTTGACGCCATCGGCCATAAGCGTCTCGTAGCAGAGCTTGGCGAGCGCCAAGCCAGCCATGCCGCCCTTGCCGCCGGCGCAAGTGCCACCGTCGGCATCATGCGTCGCCTGGGCCTCAAAGTAGGTTGCGAGTGCATCGCCCATACCGGAAACCGTCAGGCGCACCGGGCTCGCCGCGATAACCGTCGTATCCATCAGGACAATGTTGGGGTTTGCCTTAAGGAAGAGATATTTATCGAACTGGCCGTCATCGGTGTAGAGCACCGAAAGTGCCGAGCACGGTGCATCGGTCGAAGCGATGGTGGGGCAAATGATAACCGGGGATTCCAGGTAATAGGCAACGGCCTTCGCGGTGTCGAGGATCTTGCCGCCACCGACGCCGACGATGATGTCGCAACCGTTGTCTCGGGCGAGCGCAACCAGGCGATCGACCTCGCCCTTGGAGCACTCGCCGTTAAAGTCCTCAAACAGCAGCTCGGCCTTAGCCTCGACAAAGCCGCCCTCGATCTTGGCACCGACGCGCTTCTTGCCCGAAGGCGTCACGATGACGAGGGCCTTAGCGCCGAGCGGCTCGACATAGGAGCCGAGCTTGGCCAGCTCGTCCGGACCCTGGATGTACTTGCTGGGGCTATTGAAAATTGCAGCCATAACTATCCCATTCTCTAAAAGAAAAAGAAAGGGGCTCCGTACGGATACGTGCGGAGCCCCTCGTTACGATAACAAGAGTCGATTAGAAATCGATGTCGGTGTCGTAGTAGCAGGCCTTGAGGATCTTCTCGAAGTCGGCAGCCTTGGTCTCACGCGGGTTCTCGGGCGTGCAGGCGTCGGTCTCGGCGTTCGCGGCGATCTCGGGCAGCTTGGCGAGGAACTCCTCCTCGGAAACCATCTGCGGGTTCTCGGCGTCGACCTTCACGCCACCATTCGCGTAATCCTTGATGGACTGCGGAATGTTGAGCTGGTCGTTGAGGTCGCGAATCTTCTGGACGAGCGCGGCGATGAGCTCCTCGTTGGTCTCGCCGGGAAGGTGCAGAATCTCCTTGGCCACGTAAGCGTAACGCTCGGCAGCACGCGGGTCCTTGGAGTTCCACTGGATGACCTTGCCCAGGTACATGGCGTTAGCAGCACCGTGGATGATGTGGCCGTTCTCGAAGGCAGCACCGGTCTTGTGAGCCATGGAGTGAACGATGCCCAGCAGGCCCGAGGAGAAGGCGATACCGGCGATGCACTGAGCCTCGTGCATATGCTGACGGGCCTCATGGTCGCCAGCATAGGACTTGGGCAGCCACTCGACGATCTCGCGAATGCCGTGCAGAGCGTTGGCGTCGGTGAACATAGAGGCGCAGGTGGAAACGTAGGCCTCCATGCAGTGGGTCAGAGCGTCCATGCCGGTATGAGCGCACAGCTTGGCGGGCATGGTGTAGGTGAGCTCGGGGTCGACGATGGCGACATCAGGGGTGATGTTGAAGTCGGCCAGCGGGTACTTGATGCCCTTGGCGTAGTCGGTGATGACGGAGAAGGCAGTGACCTCGGTAGCGGTACCGGAGGTAGAGGAGATGGCGCAGAAGTGAGCCTTCTGACGCAGCTCGGGGAAGCTGAACGGCTGGATG
>CABVAS010000032.1 GCA_902496375.1 uncultured Collinsella sp. | reverse complement strand
TGCAGCCCGGAACGGCACGGCGCAGGGCCTCGACATGGCTCTCGCAGCGGCGGGTATACACCTTGTTCTCAGTTTCAATCATTCGTTACTCCACCTCGCTCTGAGCGGTCTCGGTACCGAACACAGCGCGGTACATCGGCGTCGCGTGAAGTTCCTCGGTGCTCTGCTCGAGCACGATGCCGGTCGCAGTCTCCACACCGTGCACGAGAGGCAGCGGGGTGGCGATGCCAAACCACAAGATCATGACAGCCAGGATGATTTCGGGGATAAGCATGAGCGCCGGGGCCTCATGCTTGCCCATGCCCTGGGGCGCATGGCCGAATACCGACTTGAGTGCGATGCGGGTGAGCGCGGAGATAGCCACGGTAAGACCGAGGGCGACCACGACGACCAGCCACATGGGACCGGCGGTAACACCGGCGACAAAAGTCAGGAACTCAGAGATGAACATGCCAAAGGGCGGGAAGGCACCAAGACCGAGCAGCGCTAGGACGGCGAGTGCGGCGGTTGCGGGGGCAACCTCGACGACGCCCTGGATCTTGGCCAGGCTACGCGTGCCAAAGGCGTGCTGAATGTTGCCGGACACGCAGAAGGCAAGCGTCTTGGTAAAGCCGTGGAACACGCAGTGCAGCAGGGCCGCGGCGATGCCCAACGGGCCACCGATACCCAGGCACAGGGCGATAACGCCCACGTTCTCCACAGACGAGTACGCAAAGCGGCGCTTGAGGTCGTCCTGGCGAAACATCGAAAGTGCCGCCACCAAAATGGACAGCGTGCCGACGATCAACAGCAAAAGTTGCGGATACTCGGCGCCCACGGCCTGGATGGTAAAGCCGTAGAAGCGCATGATCACAAGCATGGCGCACTTAAGCAGCACGCCAGAGAGCAGGGCCGAGACAGGGCTCGGGGCCTGGGAGTGGGCATCGGGCAGCCAAGTGTGCATGGGGAACAGGCCGGCCTTGGTGCCAAAGCCGATCACGATAAACGCAAAGGCGAGGCGCATGAGCGTCGGGTCGAACTGGTCGGCATACGGCAGCACGCACGACAGGAATGCGGCCTCGTGGGCGTTGGGAATCACGTCGGCGGCGTTGGCGTAGATCAGCAGCGTACCGAACAGGCCGAAGGCCACGCCGGCGGTGCAGACCATCGCATACTTCCAAGAAGCCTCGAGGGCCGTCTTGTTCTTGTAGATACCCACCAGGAACACGGTGGAAAGCGTGGTTGCCTCCACGGCGGCCCACGTGAGGATCATGTTGTTGGACAGGCACGCGAGCAGCATGGTGAACACGAACAGACTAAACAGTGCAAAATACTGCTTGGCGCGCTCGGCGGGCATGGAGCCCTCCTCGATATCGGCCTTTACATAGGGCAGCGAGAACAGCCCCGTAAGAAAACCGATAAAGCCGATGAGCAGCACAAAGATGGCGCCCAGCGAATCGAGGTGGAACCACAGGCCAAGAGCGCTCGTGGTTTCGCCGCTCATAAGGACGTCACCGGCCGTCATAATCGACAGCACCAGGACGGCTGCGACGGAGACCAGGTTGAGACCGGCAAACACGTTATAGGACGTGTTCTTGGGCAAAAACGCCATAACCAGCGAGAACACCAAAGGAGTCGCGAGCAGGGCGAGAATCAACGTTTCCATGGACTACCCCCTCAGCTCGGACAGGTCGCGCGCATCGAGCGAGTGGGAGTCGTCCCAAATGCGACGCACGACGATGGACATGATGATGACGGCAAAGATGGCGTCGGTGGCGATACCGATCTCGATGATCTCGGGAGCGGTGGGGGCCAAAAGCGCGAGCGTCACGTGGCTGCCGTTTTCCATAAGGCAGTAACCAAAGATCTGCTTCATGATGTTGCGCTGCGAGATGATGCAGGTGAGGCCCACAAAGAAGTGAGCGAAGCTAATAGCGAGCGCAGGCGTTGCGACCTCGGCCGTGGGAAGGCTGATCTGCGTCACGACGGCAAAGCAAATCGCGACTTCCACGGCGATGATGCAGATGGCCCACGCGGGCTTAAGGCCGGCCTTGAGTGATGCGTCGCTCGGCTCGCCCATCTTCTTGTATGCGCGGTTGAGGATATAAGGGACCAGGACGACCTTGGTGATAAAGGCAGATCCGGCCCACATAAGCAGCTCCTGCGCACCGGTGGTGGCACCGAGCGTAGCGAGCAGCCCCACGAGCACCAGCGACTGCACCGCATACCAGTTGATGGCATGTTTGATGTTCTTGGAGACGACCACCATGGTGGACGTGACGATCAGAAGGCCGCCAAGGATGTTGACGATCGAATAACCCATGTCGTTCTACCTCCTAACCGATCCAGCTGGCCGAAAGCGGGCCGCTGACGATGACCATGATGATGAGCACGATGAACACGAACGCCATCGCACGGGGAAGCGGGGCTCCCGCAGCGACCTCTTCGCTCGGCTCGCCGGGCAGGCAATAGCCCATCCACTTGAGGAACCAGGCGAAGGTGGCGACGGTCTCGGCGACCATGATGCACACGAGCACCAGGATCGCGACGTTGCCGGCACCTACAGAAAAGCCGCCGGCGATGATCTGGAACTTCGAGAAGAACGTGTTCATGGGCGGCACGCCGGCAATAGCGAGTGCCGCGACACCGAAGCCCACGCCCGAGATCGGGTACTTCTTTACGATGCCGCGAAGCTTGGGCAGCATACGCGTGCCGAGCGTAAAGGAGAACGAACCGGCGATCAGGAAGAACAGCGTCTTGGCGAAAGCGTGGTTAAAGATGTGGCAGACGGCGCCATCGAAGGCCAGCTGGCTGCCAAAGACCGAAAGGCCCAGACCAAAGAACACATAGGAGAGCTGGGCGATCGTGGAGAAGGCCAGCAGACGCTTCATGTCCTTTTGCGGCAGGTACATAAGGAAGCCAAAGAGCATGGTGACCATGGCGTCGATAATGGCGACCCAACCCACGATCTCGGGGATCTCGCCGGCAGAGACGAGTGCACGCGCGAACACGCACACGCCGACCTTAACCATCGAGGCGCCATGCAGGTAGGCCGAAACAGGCGTCGGCGCCTCCATGGCCGAAGGCAGCCACATGTACATGGGAACCTGTGCGGACTTGGCCCAGGCCGCAAACAGCACGAGCAAAAGGACGATAGCCTTGAGCTTGGCGTCGAGGCCGGCAATCGCGGTAATGGCGAAGGTACCGGTATGGGCAAACACGATGGCGGCGCCCAGATACAGGCCGAGCGCACCGATATGCGTGATGATCAGAGCCTTCATGCCGGCCTTCTTGGCCGTAGGCGTCATGTAGTAGCTAATGAGGCCCCAAGAGCACGCACCCGTGATCTCAAAGAACACGAGCTGGCCCAAAAGGGTCGAGCTGTACACGAGACCGGCCATGGCGCCGATGAAGGTCGCGAGGTACGCGTAGAAGCGACGACGCGGTGCGTCGGGATGCTCACGGTTATTCTCGCTCATATAGGGAATCGAATAGATCACGACAAGCAGGCCGATACCCACAAAGGCGGGCGCGAGCAGCGTGCTCATGCGATCGAAGGTGAATCCCATGACGAGGGTCTGCCCAAACGAGATCAGGGGGACCTGCGTGTCGGGCATGCCGGCGCCAGCGAAATTCGCGGCGAGGGCGATGGTGCAGACCGTCGAGACGGCGGCACCCAAAACGCTGAACCACTTGGCGTACGGACGGGGGAACAGGGCGACGAGCACCGAGGCCACCATCGGGGCCGCGATAGCGACCAAGCCGAGAAGGGACAGACTGACTGCAAATGACATTGTTTCTCCCTTCTCCTACACGCCGACGACCACGAAGACAAACGCCAGAACGGCGATGCCCACGACGGCCCAGGTCTGATTGCCAAGAACCTTAAAACGCGAGCGCGAGCAGGAGTTCTCGATCACGCCGCATACGACAAAGTCGATCAGGCACTTCACCAGGAAGATGACTGCGCCCAGAACGGCGGCTGCGCCTACGGTCGCGGGCTCGCCCCAGGGGACGAAGATCGCGCAGAACCAGGCGACGACCAGGACCTGCTTCATGGACATGGCAAGCTTTGCCATGGCGAGCGACGGGCCGGAAAGCTCGGCGAGCGGGCCTTCCTGAAGCTCTTGCTCGGCCTCGGCCTGATCAAACGGCAGCTTGCCGAGCTCCATGTAGCAGGCAATCGCAAAGGCGATGCCGGCGAGGATCACGGCGACCGGCGCGTCGATGGCGCCCGTCATGATGTGCTGACCCATGGTGGCGATGTCGGTGGAACCGCAAACCAGGGCGGCGGCAAACAGCGCCAGCAGCATGGACGGCTCGATGAGCACGCTCATGAGCAGCTCGCGGACGCCGCCGATACCGGCGTAGGCGTTGGACGAATCCACACCGCAGAGGGCGAAGAAGAAGCGGGCGAGCGCCAGGCTGTACATGATGGTGATGGCGTCACCAAAGACCGGGATGGGGCTTTGCGCCGTAAAGAGCGGCAGGCCCATCGCGAGCATAAAGGCGACGGCGAAGAACAGCGGCGGCATAATGCGCAGCGCAAAGCTCGCGTCCTCGCTCTGGGACTCGGGGCGCGCAAAGAGCTTGGCCAGGTCGCGATAGTCCTGCATGATGCTGGGGCCGCGACGGTTGTGCATCTTGGCGCGGATCACGCGGCCGAGACCGGAGAAGAACGGCGCGACGGCCATGACGACCACGCCCTGCAGAACGGCAAGTACGATGTTGTTCATGCTCTCCCCTCCTTAACCCATTTGCACGGCGAGCACGAGGAACACCACGAGTGCCGCGACGATGTAGCAGATATAGATGCTGTAGTTGCCACCCTCGAGCTTAGTCGCGAGGTCGGCGAGCTTCTCGACACCCTTATGCGGGGCATCGACGAGAACCTTGTCGGGTACGGGCTCCACAGCCTCGGCCACACCGGTGAGCTTCTGGAAGAAGTGCGCGATGGACCAGCAGACGGCCGTGCAGCGGTCGCGCAGCGTGTAGAGCGGCTGCATAAACCAGGACACCTCGGAGGCAAAGGTCGT
The DNA here is from genome assembly GCA_902496375.1 of uncultured Collinsella sp. Classification (GTDB taxonomy): domain Bacteria; phylum Actinomycetota; class Coriobacteriia; order Coriobacteriales; family Coriobacteriaceae; genus Collinsella. The sequence continues at coordinate 6,478 of CABVAS010000032.1, read as the reverse complement.
GGCCACGACGGGCATATGCTCGTTGGGAGCATAGCCGCATGCCCACGGCTGGGACTTCTGCACCTTGCCGACGGTCTTGAGCTTGCGATAACCGCAGGCAAGACCGACGAGCACCACGAGCGCAATAGCGATCGCGGGCGTGGAGGTGGCAGCGCCGGAGTACTGGTTCATGAGCTCCATGCCCTCGGCGGCAAACACGCCGCCGTACGGATGCAGCACGGATGCGGCGACATCGACCAGCACGGGCGCGATCACGGGAGCGCCAATGCCCAGCACGACGCAGATGGCCGCGAGCAGGCCCTGCGCGAACACCATGGGGGCGGGAACCTCCTTGGCATTGGCCGCAGCCTCGGAACGGGGCGCGGAGGCAAAGGAGACGCCATAGGCCTTGACGAAGCACGTGACAGCCAGCGCGCCGGTAATGGCAAGCGCGACGGCAGCGAACACGGCCACGATCATGACAGCCTTGTCGCCCTGCATGGCGGCGTTAAACAGCGACTGGTAGGTAAACCACTCGGACACAAAGCCGTTGAAGGGCGGGATGGCCGAGATGGCAAGCGCGCCAACAAGGAAGCAGATGGCCGTTGCCGGCATACGACGGAACAGGCCGCCCATCTTCTCCATATTGCGCGTACCCGTGGAGTACAGCAGCGCACCGGCGCCCAAGAACAGCTCGCCCTTAAACATCGCGTGGTTAAACGTGTGGTAGAGGGCGGCCATCAGAGCCAGGACGGCGATGCCGACCGAGTTGAGCGCCATGGCGGCCATGGAGGCGCCGACGCCGAGCAGAATGATGCCGATGTTCTCGACGGAGTGATAGGCCAGCAGGCGCTTGATGTCATGCTCCTGCAGGGCGAAAGCCACGCCGAGAACCGACGAGATCGCACCGAAGACCATGACCATAAGGCCCCACCAGACCTGAACGCCCGAGGCGGAGAGCAGGTCGAGACCAACCTTGAGGATGCCGAAGATACCGATCTTGATCATGCCGCCGGACATGAGGGCCGACACGTTGGACGGCGCCTCGGGATGCGCCTTGGGCAGCCAGCCGTGCAGCGGGATGATACCGGCCTTGGCACCAAAGCCAAAGAAGGCGAGCACGAAGCACACGGATGCGACCGCGGGGCTAAACTGCGTAGCGCGGAAATCCGCAAAGGCAAACGAGCCACCGGCGAAGTTGGTCATGGTGAGGAAGCTCGCCATGATGAGCACAAAGCCCACATGCGCAATCACAAAGTAGAGCCAACCGCCATGGATGGAGTTCTCGTTCTCCTCGATCACGACCAGGAAGTACGAGGTCAGCGACATGAGCTCAAAGGCGACCAGGAACCAAAACACGTTGTCGGCGGTGATGACGAGCATCATGGACGCCACGAAGGTGTTAAAGAAGAAGCCGGCGCGGCCCTTTTTGCCCGGGTACTCATCAAAGTAGTTGAGACCGTAGATCGAACCGGCAAACGCGAGCACCGAGATGAGCGCCACGAACAGGCCGGACAGCTGATTGAGCAGCAGCTGGAAATGGGCAAACGGGAAGAACACGATGGTGTCGACCGACGTGACATCGCCCAGCACGGCCTGGATACCGGCCACAAACGAAAGCACCGCGGCGACGGCGCCGATAAGGCAGCCGGCGGTCTTGGCGGCGTTATCGGCCTTGATCAGCAGAACCGAGGCGAGCGCACCGATGCACGAGACGGCAAGCGATGCGACAAACAGCGTCATGCTATCCATTGTTTACGCTCCCTTCTGCTTTCTCGGACAGGCCCTGGGCCACAGCGGTAACGTCGACGACCGGACCGTTTTCGATCGAGCGCAGGCGCTTGGCCTCGTCGAGCTCGCGATCGACCGCGCCGCCCATGACGGTCAGCGCCTTGGTGGGGCACGCCGCCACACAATGCGGGCCGTCCGGATCGAAGGCGCACAGATCGCACTTGACAGCGCAGGTGTACTGGCCGGGAGCCCACGTAAGAAGGCTGCTCAGGGACTTAGGATACGAAGGCGTCGGATCGCACATGCCTGCGACACCGGCGATAGACGTGCCATCGGGATGGATGGCTCCGAAGGGGCACGCGATGGCGCACAGCCTGCACCCGATGCACTCCTGCTCCTTGACGTGGATGCGATCGCCATCGTGCTCGATGGCATTCACCGGGCAAACCTCGGCGCAGGGGGCACCCTCGCAATGGTGGCAGGCAAGGGCGGCCGAAATACCGCCGGTCTTCACGAGCGCCAGGCGCGGCGTATCCTGAAGACCCTGCATCCGGTGGGCGTCGGCACAGGCGGACTGGCATGTTCCGCAGCCGATGCACCTCTCCGGGTTGATGTCGATGAAGCGGTTCATCCCCACTTCCTTTCAAAATAACGGGCCGGACCCCCGAACGTACGGGACGCCCGGCCCAAAAAGCCAACGAGAACGGGACTACACGATTTGGTTCACGTGCGTCTCGTCGTCGAACTTGGCGGCGCCGGGCTCAACGTCCTGGGGAGCGGCGGCGTCGACCAGAGCCTGCTTGAGCTCGGTGTACTGACGCTCGACCTCGCCCTCGGCCCAGACCTGGTCGGCGATAGCGTCGACCTGGCAGGCGGAGAACTTGTCCTCGGGCGTATGCGAGACCGGGTCGACCTTGTGCATGGTCAGCTCGTTGCACTTGCCGATCCACCACTGGTAGGTCATGTAGACCGTGCCCTTGTTGATACGGTCGCTCACGTCGGCGCGGCTGTATACCTGGCCGCGGCGGCTATGAATCGAGACGATGTCGCCGTTCTTGATGCCGCGCGCCTGGGCGTCCGCGGGATTCATGCGGACAAAGCCGGGCTCGTCGGCGAGCAGCGCCAGCGTCTTGCAGTTGCCGGTCATCGAGCGGCAGCTGTAGTGACCGACCTCGCGGACGGTGCACAGAATGAGCGGGTACTCATCGTCGGGAAGCTCGGAGGGCGCCTCCCAGTCGTGCGCCATCAGGTTGGCGCGGCCGTCCTTGGTGGTGAACTTGCCACCAGCGAACATGTCGGGCGTACCGTGGTCGTTCACATCGGTGCTCTTGACGGGCCACTGAGCGTAACCGCCCTCGGGAGCCATCTTCTCGTAGGTTGCGCCCACAAAGTTGGGGCACAGGCTAATGCACTCGTTCCAGATCTGCTCGGTGTTGTCGTAGTGCATGGGGTAGCCCATGCGCGTGGACAGGTCCGCGAAGATCTCCCAGTCGTGGCGGCACTCGCCCTTGGGCGGAACAGCCGCGTCAAAGTGCTGGAAGCTACGGTCGGATGCGGTAAAGACACCCTCGTGCTCGCCCCAAGAGGTAGCGGGCAGGATGACGTCGGCGAGCATGGTCGTCTGCGTCATAAAGATGTCCTGGCAAATGAACAGATCCAGCTCGGAGAGCGTCTTGCGCATACCGGCCGAATCGGGCTCGGTCTGCACCGGGTCCTCGCCGTAGTTGTAGAAGCAGTGCACCTTGCCCTCGTCGACCAGGTGGCCCAGGTCGGTGAGCTTGTAGCCCTCCTCGAGCGGGAGCTTTTCCTCGGGCACGCCCCAAGCCTTTGCAAACTTGGCGCGCACGGCGGGGTCGGTGACTTTCTGGTAGCCAGGGTACAGGTTAGGCAGCATGCCCATATCGCAGGAGCCCTGGACGTTGTTCTGACCACGCACGGGCGCGAGGCCGGAATTGGGTTTGCCGATCTGGCCGGCAACGCAGGCGATGGAGGCGATGGTGTGCACCGTCTTCAGGTTCTGCTTCTGCTGGCATACGCCCATGCCCCAGCCAATGATGGCAGAGGGCTTCGCCGTGGCGTACATCTCGGCAGCTTGGTGGATCAACGCGGGCTCGACACCCGTGATGTCCTGTACGGATTCGGGAGTGTAGTTCTTGATGGTCTCCCACCACTCGTCAAAGCCGTTCGTATGCTCGGCGACGAATTCCTTGTCGTAGAGGCCATCGTTGACCAAGCAGTTGGCAAAGGCGTTGAGGAACGCGACGTTGCAACCGTTCTTGATCGGAAGGTAGAGATCGGCGATACGCGCGGTTTCGATATGGCGCGGATCGGCGACGATGATCTTGCAACCCTTTTCTTTGGCTCGCACGATACGCCTTGCGACGATGGGGTGCGAATCGGCAGGGTTATAGCCGAAGAGGAAAATGCAGCCCGCATCCTCCATACCGGGGATGGAGCATGACATGCAACCTGAACCAACCGTGTCCATCAGACCGAGGACAGTAGGGCCGTGTCAAGTACGGGCGCAGTTGTCCACGCTGTGGGTGCCGATGCACGCACGCGTAAACTTCTGCATGACGTAATTCGCCTCATTGCCGCCGCCTCGCGAGGAGCCGGTGGTCATGACAGCGTTAGGACCATATTCGTCAATTATGGCCTGCATCTTAGATGCGGTGAAATCCAGTGCCTCGTCCCAGCTTACGCGCTCAAGATCCGCGCCCTTGGTGCGGCGGATCATCGGGTGCAGTACGCGAGGAGTCAAGATCTTGGTGTCGTTGATGAAGTCGTAGCCGCTCATGCCCTTAAGGCACAGCTCGCTCTGGTTGGTGATGCCGTTGAGCGGTTCGGTACCCACGACCTGGCCGTTTTGGACCAAGAGGTTAAACTGGCAACCGGCGCCGCAATACGGGCAGATCACTTTATGCTTCTCCATGACACCCTCCTTCCTTTCTCTGCTACCGATTACTCGGTACTTATTTGACAATCATTGGGCCTGTCGCCCGACGCTTACGCCTCGTTTTCGATGGTGGCGCGGGCACGCTCGGCAGTCAGTTCTGCCAGACGCTCCTCGTCCACCAGGGTGAGGCCCTTGGTCGGGCACGCCTCAGCGCACGCCGGGCCGCCGGGACGGTCCACGCACAGGTCGCACTTGAGCACGAAGCTCTTAGTCTGCGAACCCACGCGCACGTCACCCATCAAGACGGGGACCTGCGTGGTCGCCACACTCACGGCGCCAAAGGGGCATGCCATGACGCAGCTCTTGCAGCCGATGCAGTTGTCCTCGTTAACACCGATGCGATGGTTCTTTGGATCAAAGAACAAGGCGCCCGTGGGGCAGGCCTTGGCGCACGGGGCATCCTCGCAGTGATGGCACGCCACCGGTGCGGAGATCTCGTACGTACGCGTCACGCGCAGGCGCGGCGCGGCGATGTTGCCGGGGATGTCGTGCGCCTCGATGCACGCCGCCATACAGGTTTGGCACCCAATGCAGCGTGAGGAATCGGCTACGACTCGTTTATTGCCCATGTTGTTCACTCCCTCCTGAATCCCTTGTCGGAGAGACCCTGTCGACGTTGCCCCGAACCGCCCGTGGTCCGGCATCGGCGTATCGAGCGCATGCGGCGAAACAGGCGCTTCGATAGAGTTCCTCCAACGATATACAGGTTAAATATACGCAGTTGCAGGTGGCAAACTTGAGCATAGGCCCTGCAATACGGGTGTATTGCAGGGGTTTTGGCAGGTTGGAATTATTCTCTAGAAGCTATAAAGGTGAGTGTATTACATGCGTACATCCAAGGGAGATTTCACGCCCGTTTATAAAGGATGTAATACGTTTGATATATATTTCGCGCTCATTAACTTGAGTGCAATAAAGCAGTGGTTATATGATTGGCTATTATTAGCCAATGTTGTATTTGACCATTCATATTGCACGCTCATTAAGGGAGGCCAGTGATGTCATCGACTCAAAAAAGAGCCATCCTGCAGGTGCGCATTCGCGAGGAAGACAAGCAGCATGCCGAGCGTCTCTACGACGCCATGGGTACATCGCTCGCCGAGGCTGTCCGTCTATTTGTCGCGCAAAGCATTTTGATGCGCAAGCTCCCCTTTCAGCCGGTCGCCGTGCGCTCAAAGGACGGCACCGCCGCCTATGGATCGCTCAAAGCATATGGGGACCCCAATCGCCGCTCCGAGGAGCGCAATGCCTGGATTGAGTACCTTGCTACAGAATGCGACGATTCGATTTTGGGTCCCGAGGAAGTAGATATCCATGAGTAGCACCATCATCGACGAGACCGTCATCCTACGCTACCTGCTTGACGACGACGAAGTTCTGTCACCGCGCGCCGCCAAGGTCATCGCCACGCGCACCGCTCGTGTCTACCCCGAGATCATCACGCGCGTCGTGGTCACGCTGCGCGACGTCTATAAGGTTCCCCGTGCTGAGATTGCTACGGCCATGAGAAGGCTGCTCGATGACGTCATGGTCGACGAGCCCACCGTTGTCGCCCTTGCCGTCAAACTCTTTGGCAAGACCCATATGGACTTTACCGACTGCCTCCTCGCAGCCCGAACCGCCATATACAACGATGATGTCGTGCGCTTTGGCAAGCCCATCATTCAAGGCATGATCGATTACCGCCGCAAGCGCCAAACCGCTGCCGAAGTCCGCGACCGCGCCGCCGAAGCCCGCAGCCGAAGCACCGACTCCACCATCGACAAGCTCCGCCACCGCCCCCGCAGCTAACCCCATCCCCTCCTAAGTTGC
>CABVAS010000031.1 GCA_902496375.1 uncultured Collinsella sp. | reverse complement strand
CGACACGCATAAAAAGCCTCCCATTTCTCGTGTCCAAGAAATGGGAGGCAGTTCATTGTTCGCTTTCCGGGGGCTTTTTGTTGTTGCGCGCATCCACGCACATATTCAAAACCTCTCACACAGATAAAATCAGATTTCCGATCGCCTGACAGCTCTATATGACTCTGTTTTTGGGTACATTGTTGTCCCGATATTGAGCTTGGGGGATGTATGAATGATGAGACGATGGGCCAAGAGGATGCGGCCCAAGATGCAGAAGCTTGCGCTGACGCCTTGGAGAGCTTAGACCGGATTTCACTCGATGAGATTGCGTTTGACGATTCGGGCGTTGATGTGCAGGATGAGCCGGAAACCGAGGCGCAGTCCGATGATCAGGATGCAGGCGACGTTGAGCCTGCCGAGGATGAGGCAGATCACGAAGACGCCGAAAGCGAGGCCGGCAACCAGCCCGAATCCGACACGGGCGAGGAAACCGTCTTGCTCGACAGCTTACCGGCCGAGGATTCGCTGACTCGCGAGCTTCCTGGCCTGGGTTCCGCACCAGCCGTGGACGAGACCATCGCCATGGGCGATATTCCCCTGCCGTCCGTTCCCTCGGCACATGAGGCCGAGGCCCGTCACCGCAAGATGTCGCCCAAGCGACGCAACCTGATGGTCGCCGGCACCATAGCCGTCGCGCTCGTCGCCGGCGGCGCGGGCTATGCGGCTTGGAACGGATACCAGCAAGAGCAGGCCGCCGTAGTTGCCGCAAACGCCCATACCATGATGTCGGTGCAAATTGGCGTGCATGCCGCGGGCCTCGACTGCTCAACTGGCTCCAAGATTCCCGTGCAGGTGAGTGGCCAGGACTCCGACGGCTCTTCTGTGAGCGAAACGCTCTACGTTGACGAGCACGGTCGCGGCATCAAGCTGCTGCCCGGCGATTACACGTTCTCCATCGCCGCCTCCCCCATCGCGGCGGACGGCACCATCTACACCGTCCCGACCACCAAGGCCCAAGTTACGGTCAAGAGCGATGGGCAGGATTTGAGTTCCCAGGCCACCTTTAAGCTCAAGGTGCCTTCGGCCGACACGGTGACTGACGACCAGATCGATGCCGCCGCCAAGTATGCCGAAGAAGGCGGCGCGAGCTCTGCCGCCGCGGCAAAGATACTCCAGCAGGCGGCAATTACGCGCCGCGATGCCGCCGCCAACGCCGTAAGCGCAAGCGAGGCACAGTCCGCCCGCGACGCCGATGCTCGACATAAGGCAACGGACCTGTATCAGCTCGATATTCCCGTTGAGTGGTACGGCAAAGTCGCGACTTGGCAAAACGGCAGCACGCTGTGCATCTATCTTGCCGGCGACACGAACACGCCGCTTGTGACGCTTGTCACGGTGCGCGACGGCGAGAGCTTTACGCCCGATGAGGGCGACGCAGTTTTGGGTGCGGCAAACCTCGGCAACGGCTACACCGTCTACGCCAGCGGCCCCGTTTATCCGTATGTGGTGCCCCAGACCATCAACGGACGCACGCAAGACCCCGTGTCGACCCACCCCATGGACACTGCAGTTGAGCTTGTCGAGCTAACGACCGGCAACCGCTATACCTATAGCCAGATCAAGAACGTGCTGGTCGGCAAAGACGGCAACGCAGACTCCGCGACCAAACTCGAGACCGACTACCTCGCCCAGATTCTGATGCCGAGCATCAAGGCCCAGAACTAGCCGGGCGCATCACGGTGCTCCCCAACCGTAATGAAGGGGCCAGGAGGTCCTGGCCCCACAGATCCGTAGATGATTAGGCAAGGAGCCACTTCCATGCGGGCACAACGTGTACCGCACCGTGCTCGCATGGAATATCGGCCTGCTCATCCATGGTAACGATTGCCGACTCGCCAAGATCGAACTGGGCCATCGAGGCATCAAGCGCGGCAATTTCGCGCTCGCGCGTTTTCTCACTTGCTATATCCACACTCACCTGAATCAGGCTATAAGCCCGCATGAGAAGTGCGTCCCCAGCCACAAAGTCCACCTCATGGCTTTTGCTCTTCTCTTTGATCAGCAGGCGGCAGACCGATCCGACCCTCACCGCGGGAGTCCTTCTTCTTAGCGCGTTGAACACTGCGGTCTCGAGCCTCTGACCCTGGTCCAATGCCGATGCGGGAGAGAATGCTCCAAACATCGCAGGATCGACAGCGTAGACCTTAGAAGCAGACCGCATGTTATTTGCCAGTGAACGCGTGAACTCCGGCACGGAGAACAGCAGGTAGGCATCCTCATAATACTCAAGTAAGTCGCTGAGCGAATTACGACTGACGGGTATCTGCCTGCTCTTGAACTCGTTGTACACTTTGTTCACCGACAGCTCTCGTCCCGAAGATGCCATACACCGCGTTAGGAACAGCGATGCCAGGCGAGGGTTCTTGACGTCGTAACGCTCAACGACGTCCATAGCGACCGTTCGCGAAGCATATTCCTGTAGCAGCTGAATCGCGTCTGCGGGCGTCTGCTCAAGCGTCGCGATGAATCCCCCTCGTTCAAGATATCCGATCAGATGATGTCGAAGCAGCGCTGCATCGCTTGGGGAAAAGGTCGCATCTGGCTCGAAAACGCTCCCCGTCTTATATCGAACGTATTCCGAAAAACTCAACGGAAAAAGCTCCCGTATAAGAGAACGACCCCTGAACTCGCTCTTAAGCTCTGAGGACAGCATCTTAGAAGAAGATTCCGTCACATAGACGGTCGCTTTCTCCGTATCGACTACACGCCGCAGAAACGCACCCCATTCGGGAATTTCCTGGATCTCGTCAAAGAAAATGTAAGCGCCCTCGGTTCGAGCAGCAGGATACAGCGCATAGAACGTGTCGAGCACGTCCGCCAGCAGCGATGACTCATACGGGCGCAAGCGCTCGTCCTCAAAATTAAAGTAAAGCATCCGGTCAAGCTCGACGCCCCGGCCCTGAAGCCGCTGCATCTCCTGATACAGGCGATACGTCTTTCCACAACGGCGGGCCCCCACAACCACATTTACGATGTTGTCGCGCTTTGGCTCCTGTGGGTTTCCCAGATCAAGGTCTCGCTCAAAGACCTGCGGAACCCCCTGCTGTTCAAAGTCCTTTATTTTCTGGGCGATCAAGTCGTTGAATGCCATGATTCTCCAATCTTGCTCTCTAGCTAATCAAAATTATACTGATTCTTGATTAATTAGAGAGCAAGATTGTGTGTAGCTTGATTAACACTTAAGCAAGTTTTTCACTGTTATTGCTCTGAAGGATATCGAGTGGCTAAGAGGACAACCGAGCTCGAATGCGACTCCCCGAGCAGTCAATTTGGGACGGGGCTTTTTTGACTACCCTCCCCCTGTAGAAAAATCCCTAACGCAGTTGCGGTGAAATAGGGACTGTTTTTGCTGGTCAAACTGCAAAACAGTCCCTATTTCACCGCAACTTAATTGGTGGCCTTTTGGGTGGCACTCAGCGCCACGGGTCGGCTTCGAACATTGGCTCGCGCTCGGGGCGGCGATCACTGTAGGGATCGTAGCCGTCGTCGTCCTCGTTCTCGGCACGGATATAGGGGTCGCGCGGCTTGGGCGCCGGTTTGGACGTGGGCTTGAGCGCCGGCGCGCTTGTCTTGATCTCGTCTTTCATCTGCATAGCTCCTCGCATCGCATCCGTTCAACATCATCGATTGTCGCACGAAAAAGGGCGGCGGACCCAATTGGATCCGCCGCCCTTGGTGTTTAGAGACGGCTGGTAGATTTTAAGGCATGTCCCAAAATCTACTCGGCGTCGGGAACCTCGTAGGTGGCCGCCGGCGTGTTGTCGCACACGACGGTAAAGCCGCCGTCCTTGCCGGCATCGACCGTCACCTGATCGCCCTCGCGCACCGTGCCGTCGATGATAGCGGCGGCGATGGCATCCACGACCTCGCGCTGAACCAGGCGCTTGAGCGGACGGGCACCGAACACGGGGTCCAGGCCACCCACGGCGAGCATCTGCTTGGCCGCCGGGGTGATGGCAAGCGTCATGCGCTCCTTGGCCAGGCGTGCGCGAACGTCGGCAAGCTGGATGTCGACAATCTTCTCGATCTGCGCCATGCCGAGCGGATGGAACACCACGATATCGTCGATACGGTTGAGGAACTCGGGGCGGAAGGTCTGAGCCATGGCGGCGTCGACCTGATGGCGCATCTCCTCCTCGTCCTTACCGGACAGATCGGCGATGGCCTTGGAGCCCACGTTGGACGTCATGATGATAATCGTGTTCTTGAAGGACACCTGGCGACCCTGGCCATCGGTCAGACGGCCGTCGTCGAGCACCTGCAGCAGCACGTTGAAGACATCTGGATGGGCCTTCTCCATCTCGTCGAGCAAGATCACGGAGTACGGACGACGGCGCACGGCCTCAGTGAGCTGGCCGCCCTCGTCGTAACCCACGTATCCCGGGGGCGCACCGATCAGACGCTGGACGCTGAACTTCTCCATGTACTCGGACATGTCGATACGCACGAGCGCGCGCTCGTCGTCGAACAGGCACTCGGCAAGTGCCTTGGCGAGCTCGGTCTTGCCCACGCCGGTGGGGCCCAGGAAGAAGAAGCTGCCGATGGGCTTGTCCGGATCGGAGAGGCCCGCACGGCTGCGGCGCACAGCCGCGGCGACGGCGGAGACGGCCTCGTCCTGGCCGATGACGCGCTTATGCAGCTCACCCTCCAGGCCCTTCAGCTTGTCGAGCTCGCCCTGCATCATCTTGGACACGGGCACGCCGGTCCAGGCACTCACGACCTCGGCGATCTCATCGGAGGTCACCTGCTCGTTGAGACCCTCGCCGTCCTTCTGCTTTTGTGCCTCGAGCGCAGCCTCGGAATCCTGAATCTGCTGCTGCAGACCCGGAATCACGGAGTAGCGCAGCTCGGACGCACGGCCCAGGTCGCCGTTGCGCGTCGCGCGCTCCTCTTCGCTTCTGGCCTCGTCGAGCTGTCCCTTAAGCTCCTGCACGTGGTCGATGGCGTTCTTCTGGTTGAGCCAGCCGGCCTTTTGCACGTTGAGCTTTTCTTGGACCTCGGCGATCTCTTGGCGCAGGGCCTCCAGACGCTCCTTGGAGGCGTCGTCGGTCTCCTTCATGAGCGCCTGCTCCTCGATCTGCAGCTGGGTGAGCTGACGCGTGGTGGCGTCAATCTCGACCGGCATGCTGTCGAGTTCCATGCGCAGGCGGCTTGCGGCCTCATCGACCAGGTCGATGGCCTTGTCTGGCAGAAAGCGGTCGGCGATATAGCGATCGGAGAGGTCAGCGGCGGCCACGAGCGCGCTATCGGTGATGTGCACACCGTGGAAGATCTCGTACTTCTCCTTGAGGCCACGCAGGATCGAGATGGTGTCCTCGACGGTAGGCTCGCTCACCATAACGGTCTGGAAACGACGGGCGAGCGCCGCGTCCTTCTCGATGTACTTGCGGTACTCGTCGAGTGTGGTCGCGCCGATCGCATGCAGGTCGCCACGGGCGAGCGCCGGCTTGAGGATATTACCGGCGTCCATGGAGCCCTCGGTGGCACCCGCGCCCACGATGGTGTGGAGCTCATCGATGAACAGGATGACCTTGCCTTCGGACTTCTGTACCTCCTTGAGCACAGCCTTCAAGCGGTCCTCGAACTCGCCGCGGTACTTAGCGCCGGCGACCAGCGCGCTCATGTCGAGCTCGATAAGGTCGCGGTCGCGCAGGGTACTCGGCACGTCGCCGGCCACGATACGCTGGGCGATGCCCTCGACGATGGCCGTCTTGCCGACACCCGGCTCGCCGATGAGCACGGGGTTGTTCTTGGTGCGGCGGGACAGGACCTGAATGGTGCGACGGATCTCGTCGGTACGGCCAATGACCGGGTCGAGCTTGCCGGCGCGGGCAAGGTCGCAGATATTGCGGCCGTACTGTTCCAGCGCCTCAAACTGGGTCTTGTCCTCGGCGGACGTCACGCGGTCATCGCCGCGCAGCTCCTCGTAGACCTGCTCGATGCGCTCCTTGGTGACGCCGGCGTCGCGCAGCACACGGCCCGCCTCGCCCTTGTCCTCGGCAAGCGCCATCAGCAGATGCTCGGTCACCACAAAGCTGTCGCCCATCTTGGTGGCCTTCTTCTCGGCCTTCTCGATGACGCGAACGAGCTCGTTGGACAGGCCCATCTGCTGGCCCTCGCCCGAAACCTTGGGCGCGCGGTCGATGGCGTCCTGTGTGGAGCGTGCGAGCTGAGCCGGGTCGGCACCGATGCGCTCGATAATCACGGAGATATTGCGCTCGCCGGCACCGAGCAGGGCAGACAGCAGGTGAATCGGCTCCACCGCGCCGGCCTGCGCATCGGCAGCCGTGCTCATGGCGGTCTGCAGCGCCTCGCGCGACGTCATAGCTAGCTTATCGATTCTCATGGAATCACCTCTCTTGGGGCGGCCGCCCTACGGGGCGGCTTCACGTTGTTCGAGAAGTATTGTTGCCAGCTTTGCGCGATCTTATACACAAATCTAAGTCTCTATATATAAGATTTTATGAGTGATCGATGGATAGGGTACTGAGGTGTCAGCCTGCCGCTGCCCAGGCGCACTACCATCTCGATCTGTAACATCTAGCAGCCATTTTTAATCCTAGATGTTACAGATCGAGATGAAATGCTCAGCGGCGCCCGTTTATCTAAATCTGTAACAACTACTCGGCAAATAGGGCCCTATCTGTTACAGATTGAGACAAACAGAAGACACCCGAATCGAAAATCTAAATCTGTAACACCAGGTCCACTTTTAGCGGCCAAGATGTTACAGATCGAGACAAACCGAGAACTACTATAAAGGGGACGGGTACCTTTGTGGTGGTTGCAGTCTCTACTTACTTGCCGAACCCGTGCTTCCCGATTCGCCGCTCCAGGGCATCTCATCCTCGAAGAGCCATATACGGGCAGACCCACTATCGCGTGCAGTCTGCGGGTCGGGCAAGCAGGTCTGTTCATAGGCATCTTGGATACACTGACCCATAAAATCGTTGAGCTCGGCCTGGTCGCCCTCCATGACATAGGCTGCATCGCCGGCCATGATGTAAATACCCGGACCCTCATTGCCCTCGTAACCCGGATCGTACGAGACATCACATAACTTTGCGCCGTTTGCAGTGTCCAGCTCGATGGAAGAGTGACATCCGCCAACCATGTCGTTCGCTTTTGCCCGATAGGACGCATATCCGTACCAACGCTTAAATGTTTTGCTCTTGAGTAGCTCGGACGCCCTATCGATCAGGCTTGTATCCGTGGTATAGCGCATGGCCCCAAGCTGAATACTCGGATAATTGCTAATACCCAGCACAGCCGGCTGCTCATCAAAATCAACGGTAATGGTCTCGGGCTTGTCGTCGCCGGTCAGAAGTTCGACAGATTGAGCCACAGGCTTGACCAACGGCTCCGTCACCGCAGCAGGTAGAAACGCCATGCCGACAGCGCCCATGCCAACCACGGTGATCGCAAGCGCCAAAACAATCAACCCAATACGGGCAGGACTTCTCACAGCAAAGCACCTCACAATGCAAGCCTTCGCCATCTGTACTAATAATATCGCCAGCCAGCACTATTACCAAAAGAAGCTGCTCGCACCCCACCACCACAAAGGTGCCTGTCCCCTTCGTGGTGGTTTTCGACGCTAACGGTCGACCATCTCACGCCATAAGATTAAACTTGAATTGTTCTCTGAACATATCCATTTCTGCCTATCCTCAACAGCTCTTTGTCTCGAGGAGCGCATATGAAGCCGTCTCATTCCACCGGTCGCAACGTCATCGCCATTCTCGCCATACCCATCGTGATGCTCTTCCTTATCGTCATCACGCCCTTTTCTTTTGGTATCGCCTCGCCCTTCGATCTTTGCGGGATGATCGACGCCGGCTCGCGTGCCACCTCGCTCTCCTTTGTCTGCCGTGGCGTGTTCTACGAATATGCAATTCCCACCGGAAGTTGGCAGTCCAAGTTACCGTTGCTCGGCAAGGTCGACGGATGCTCCCCCTATTTCTGCCTTGAACCTCAGGCGCTAAACTATCTAATCGACGACCAGCCACTCGACTCCATCACCCTCGCCTACGACTACGCACCAAACACCGATGAGCGCCACATGAACCAAGTCCTCGACAAGATGCTTGGACAGTGCGGGCTCACCGAGGAGGCCGGTCGAACCATCTATAGCAACCAGAAATTAAAGCGAACAGAACTCCGCCGTGTCGGAAAAATCAAAGGGCGAAACGGGGCCGCCTACTGGGATGCCTGGGCAACACGCGACAAGGGCGAATTCGGACACAGCACCTATATGGTCACTGTCTACACCAAAGACGGAATTAAGGACAATGTTGACGATTTCGCGTCATCCAAACTCGGCATCCCCAAAACAACCAAACCCGCCAGCCCGGATGAAATCCTGTAGAGACGCTCATTAGAATGTCGTTCAGCGAGCGTGGCAGCATCGAGCTCGCCCCCACCACCACAAAGGGGACAGGAGCCTTTGTGATGATCTTCGGCCCCGGCTTTCACCATCTCGATCTATAACATCTAGCTGCCGTTTTGGACCTCAGATGTTACAGATCGAGACGAAATGTTCAGCAGTTCCCGTTTATCTAAATCTGTAACAACTACTCGGCAAATAAGGGTCTACCTGTTACAGAACGAGACAAACCGCGGACCACCACAAAGGTGCCTGTCCCCTTCATGGTGGTTTTCGACAAAAGAAGCCGCCCCGATAGCAGAGGCGGCATCAAGCAAGTCTATTTATTAGCGTCCCTCAAGACCCAACAAGAGCGTCGCGATAGCCCTGGACACACCTTTCCCTCGGGCGACCCTCGCGAAGCGCGTGAGCACGAGGGAAAGGCGTGTCCAGGGCGTACAGCAGAGTTACTCGGCAGCGGCCTTGAACTTGTTGTAGTTGATCAGGCAGCCAGCCTTGACGATGGCACGCTCCTCTGCCGTCATATCGGCAATGTAGAGCTCGATCTGCTCAACCGCACCGTCGGCACGCACCACGTAGGCGGCGATGTCCTTTAGGTCGCCATCGAGCGCAGCGCGAATCCCCGGCACGAAGACATAGTCGCCCACCTCAAAGTTGGGCTCGGCCTCCATCTGGAAGGGCACCATGCCCCAGTTCATCACGTTGGAGCGATAGCGCTTGGTGGCGTACTCGTGGACGATGTTGGCCAGGCCGCCAATTACGCGCTGGCAGCTCGCGGCCTGCTCGCGGGCAGAACCGTCACCGGGCTTCTTGGCATAGAGCATCGAGCCGTACTCGGTCGCCTTGGCGTCGGCCGCGACACCCGCGCCGGCCAGCGCCTCAAACACACCGGCAAGCTCGGCATCGAGCGCCGCCAGGTCGCCCGCGGCCTCGCCGGCAACGCGACGCTTCTCCACGGCATCGACCTCCTTGGAACGACCCACGTAGGCCGGGTCGCGGCGGCTCAGCGTAAACTCGGCCAGACCCAGCGGGTTGGAGCGGAAGGAGCTCGTCTCGCCCGAAGGAATGAGCTCGTCGGTCGTGGTGACCGGGTCCATGATCTTGGAGCACACCTTGAGCAGGATATCGTCGCCGAGGGGCTCCATCGCGGGCCACGGCTTGATGTTGGGGCCTTCGACCAGCTCGTCGGCAGGCTCCGCCTTGCCAAAGCCCCAGTACACGCGCTTTTTGTACGGTGCGTCGTCAAAGGTGTACTCGCAGGCCTCGTCCCAAGTCTCCTCGGGCAGGTCGGTCGCCGGCGTCAGGACGCCGCCGTTGGCAGCCGTCGCCGCAATGGAGCGGGCATCCATCAGGGCCACGGCGCTCAGCTGGCCATTACCCGGCTTGGGGCCCTCGCGGTTGGGGAAATTGCGCGTGGTGTGGCGGATGGACAGGCCGTTGTTGGCAGGCGTGTCGCCGGCGCCAAAGCACGGGCCGCAGAACGCCGTGCGCACGATCGCGCCGGCCTCCATAAGGTCGTAGATGTAGCCACGGCGTGTAAGCTCGAGCGCCACGGGCTGGCTTGTGGGATAGACCGACAGCGAGAACTCGCCGCAGCCGGTGTTGGCGCCCTTGAGCACGCGGGCAGCCTGGACTACGGAGTCGTAGTTGCCGCCCGAGCAGCCGGCGATAACGCCCTGCTGCACGTGCAGCTTGCCGTCGACGATCTTGTCGAGCAGGCTAAAGTGCGTCTTGCCCTCGCCGATCTTGGCGGCCTCGAGCTCGACCTCATGCAGAATGTCCTCGAGGTTCTCGTTGAGCTCGTCGATCTCAAAGCCGTTGGAAGGATGGAACGGCAGCGCGATCATAGGCTTGATGCTCGACAGGTCGACCTCGACGCAGCCGTCGTAGTAGGCGACATCGGCGGGCTTGAGCTCGCGGTAGTCGTCGCCGCGGCCGTGCATGGTCAGAAACGCGTGCGTGTCCTCGTCGGTGGCCCAGATGCTCGACAGGCAAGTGGTCTCGGTGGTCATGACGTCGACGCCGTTGCGGTAGTCGGTCGTCATGCTCGCGATGCCGGGGCCCACGAACTCCATGACCTTGTTCTTGACGTAGCCCTTGGCAAAGACGGCGCGGATGATGGCGAGTGCTACATCGTGCGGGCCGACGCCGGGGCGCGGGGCGCCCGTGAGGTAGATGGCAACGACGCCGGGATAGGCGACATCGTAGGTGTCGCGCAGCAGCTGCTTTGCCAGCTCGCCACCGCCCTCGCCCACGGCCATGGTGCCCAGGGCGCCATAGCGGGTGTGCGAGTCGGAGCCCAGGATCATCTTGCCGCAGCCGGCGAAGTTCTCACGCATAAAGGAGTGGATGACGGCGATGTGCGGCGGGACGAAAATGCCGCCGTATTTTTTGGCCGCGGAAAGGCCAAAGACATGGTCGTCCTCGTTGATGGTGCCGCCCACGGCGCACAGCGAGTTGTGGCAGTTGGTGAGCACGTAGGGCAGCGGGAACTGCTCCATGCCCGAGGCGCGCGCCGTCTGGATGATGCCGACAAAGGTGATGTCGTGGCTCGCCATGGCGTCGAAGCGAATCTTGAGCGCCTCGGGGTCGCCGGACGTATTGTGTGCCTGGAGGATCGAATACGCGATGGTGCCGCGCTTGGCATCCTCGGGCGTCTGCGTAATACCGCGCTCGGCAGCCTCGGCCTCAGGCACAACCTCGCTGCCGTTACGCAGGTAGATGCCGTCCTCGTACAGCTTGACCATACTGTCTCCCACTCTGCCCAAAAGATTTGGGCGCATAGCATACATTCGTTCAATATCGTGCCATAGAACGGTTGCAAGTGGGTTACGAATCTACACGTTCACTTTATCTCGGTAAAGTAAAGGATGAACCCGGCGAGGGCCGGCAGATTTAGTGCAAGAGTGTCCCTTTCGACTAGTCATTTAAGAACGTCCCCAATGACTACCAACGACTACCGCATCCGGAGCAAGGCAACGCCGCAGGTAGAGGACGGACAGCGAGCGACGTCCAGAGCGAACAAGTTGGCATGAAAAAGGCAAGGCATAGACCTTCTGGTCATG